>JALZAJ010000414.1 GCA_030948465.1 Bacteroidota bacterium | reverse complement strand
AAACATAGAAAAACACAATATCAATTATATAGTTGGCAAAACGTATTCCGGCACTCACTTCTTCATAATTTATTTCATCGTGAATTTCTGATAGCAGATCGGGTTGCATGTTCATAAGAAGTTTTTATTAAAAAATGTTTTAGTAAAGGAGAAAATATAAACGGGAATGCTAAGCAAAGATTGCGTTGATAAATTTTACTGTTTACTGAATAAAAGTAACATCAGGCGATACTTTCATTGATGAATCAGATATACAATAAAAAAGGGACATCCAATTCATCTTGCTGAGAAATCAATAAAACCTGGTTCGCCCGGCTCTTTAAACCAAAAAGCATTCAAAAAAAAACTCCTTGGTTGTGCCAGGTAATTGATCCTTAAATGGAGATATTAGAAATACACCTGGATAAATTTTTACAATTCATTTCTTTCAAAGTAATATATTAATTTGTGCAGGAAAATTCTAAAAAAATAAAAAATACTATTATGGAAGAATTAATAAAAAAGCTACAAAACATTCACGGGCTCAGCGCAGAGCAATCGCATGGCATTTTAAATACAATCACTGAGTTTATAAAAGAAAAATTTCCTATGGTAGAGGGAGCTATTGATAATCTATTTCAATCGGGAACTACGCCTTCTTCTCCCGGAACTACCCCTGCAGACGCAAATGCTGTAACGCCTGTTCACGATGGAGGAGATTTTGGATAAAATATCAGATTTCATACCGGGAGCAACAGGTGAAAAAATCGAAGAATTTGCTAAAGGCAAATTAGGTGGCTTATTTGGAGAAGATAAAAAGGTTTGATGTCAAAAATGAATGTCAAAAAAAAACCGGCAATTATTGCCGGTTTTTATGTTTAAGATCGTCTTTATCGTTTTAGATTAAAGGTAGATTCGTCGTATTCTGTAGCAGAACCTTCTTTTGAATAAATTACAAACTGTGAACTGGTAAGAGTTAATATCGTCGCAGTTTGGCCATTAATTGACATTTGGGTATCGCTTATGATTGAATAATTACCCGTATCAGTTGTGCCTTCAAATTGAATATTGAAAGTTCCGTCTGAATTAAACTTTATAAAATCGCCAGAGCCATTGACCGATAATGTTGTGTCGCGATAATCGCCGCTATCATCATGAGAATTATCTATTTGGCTAACAATCGTCCAATTATGTTGAACCTTTTGGGCGGTCGTTTCTTTATCTTTTTTACATGAAATAAGAACTGATGCCGAGATAATAAATCCCATTGTAAATAAATATAATTTTTTCATTGAGTTGTTTTGAGGTTTAAAATGTGCATCGCAAATAACATGATGTTTTCATGACAATGCAAAAGTAAAACGGTGTGGTAACAATTAAATTGTATGTGCTTTTAAAAGCCTGGATGGCGGCTTAACGATCTAACGCAAAACTTCTCTTGCAATTACCAGCTTCTGTATCTCACTGGTACCTTCACCAATAGTACATAATTTACTATCCCGGTAAAATTTTTCAACCGGGTAATCTTTCGTATATCCATACCCGCCGAAAATTTGCACAGCATCTGTTGAAATTTTTACAGCAATTTCACTTGAGTAATATTTAGCCATGGCGGATTCCTTGGTAATATTTTCACCACGCATTTTTAATTCGCAAGCATGGTTAATAAGAAGTTCTGCCGCCATAATTTCGGTAGCCATATCTGCCAGCTTGAATGATATGCCCTGGAATTCTGCAATCGGTTTACCAAACTGGTGTCTTTCCTTTGCATACTGCACCGATGCTTCGTATGCACCTTTAGCAATTCCCAAACCAAGAGCAGCAATTGAAATACGACCTCCATCGAGTACGCCCATTGCTTGCTTAAACCCATCTCCTACTTCACCCATCCTCGCACTATCGGGTACACGACAATTATCAAATATCATTTCCGCTGTTTCACTTGCACGCATCCCAAGTTTATTTTCTTTTTTGCCGGCCGTAAATCCCGGTGTACCACGGGGAACTATAAACGAAGTTGAATTGTCCCGTGTACGCGGCTTGCCGGTTCGGCAAAGTAGCACTGCCACATTCCCGCTTTTACCATGCGTTATCCAATTCTTGGTGCCGTTGATGATCCAATCGTCGCCATCTTTTTCCGCCGTGCATTTCATATTTCCTGCATCGCTTCCTGTACCTGGCTCCGTAAGGCCCCATGCTCCCAGGAACTCTCCTGAAACGAGTTTCGGTAAATATTGCTTCTTTTGTTCCTCGTTAGCAAATGATAGTATGTGGCCCGTACAAAGTGAATTGTGTGCAGCCAGGGAAAGACCTATAGACCCGCATACTTTTGCAATTTCCTGTATGATGGCGCTATACTCAAGATAGCCTAAGCCAGTGCCTCCATATTCCTGGGGCACCAGTACTCCCATCATTCCAAGTTTCCCAAGTTCTTTAAAAATATGTAAAGGAAATTCCTGGCTTTCATCCCACTCCATCAGGTATGGTTTTATGTGTTGGTTTGCGAAATCTTTGGCAGTTTGTGCAATTTGTTCGGTAAGCTCGCTGTTCTTAAAATCCATTATTTTATTTTAGGCCCGCAAGATAACCGAAATAAATAAAATACTAACGGCTGTTAGTTTTAAAAAGCTGCCTTCAAATATTTAAAAAATCTTTATTCGATTGAAAGGTAGGGAGCAACTTTATTGAATATCTCATCCGAAACAAGAACGATCTTTTTTATTTCTTCCACAGATTTATAACTTCCATGCTGTTGCCTGTATTGAAAAATTGCATTAGCAATGTTGTACCTCATATAAGGATGCAATTTCATTTCATCGACAGAAGCTGCATTAATATTTATTTGTTTAACGTTGATATTATTTATCACCAATCTTGTTTTTATTTTTTGAAACGTTGAATCGGGAAGAAGGAATGTTTCTCCCACCTGGTTTACGGAATAAAACCCGCCGAGCTTATCACGAAAGGCAATAATCCTCTGGGATAATTTGCTTCCAATTCCCGGAAGGCCAATGTAGGCGGTAGTATCCGCGAGATTAATATCGACAGGCTCTTTGGGCTTGCTAATATAGGATGGCTGTGTTTTAGGATATTCTTTTTTCTCAAATGATGCGTATTCGCCGGCGCGGTCTTTTATACTAACGTAAGGCATTAAACGCTGCGCATCAGCAGGAGAAAGTCCCCATATTTTACCAATATCTTCCGGCTTGTAAAACTTACCTCCTTTAGAAATATAGTTCTGAATGGTTTTTATGGTTTTATCTTTTATGCCCAATCTTTTCCAATCGTTAACAGAGGCAGTATTAGGATCAAAATTAAAACCTTCCGCGTGTATAGTTTCGTTTGCAGCTCTTTCATACTTGCTATAGTCATTTGCATCATAGTTCCGGAACCCGGCAGTATAATTTTTTTTGTACGAAGAATCAGTTTGCTGAATTATTAATTGTGCAATCTCCTTTTCAAAATCCCTATGATCGTGAATAGCTTTTTTTGCAAAATAAGTGAAGGCCAAGGGTAGAAAGATCGTTATTAATATTATAGAGACAATTATAATAACGCCTTTCCTTTCTTTGCTGGTGAAATAAAAATAATCTTTGATAAAATCGCTTCGCATTAATTCTGTTTGAGGTAAAGTACTTAATTAAATGCATTAAATCAATTTCGTGGCAGCGGGAATGTTATTAATACAGATGGTAACCAAATCTTAGAAGGAAAGTTTCATACCATCCCACGCCAGTTGAATATTCTCAGGGAGCTCTTTATTTATTTCTTCGTGTGTGCCTAACTGATGGCTTATGTGGGTAATGTATCCATGAGGTATTTGCAGCTCTTCAATAAGAGAGATTGCCTGGTTCAGCGAAAAATGAGATATATGCTCTGTTTTACGCAGCGCATTAATCACAAGCGTATCACTTCCCCTGATCTTATTTTTTTCTGAATCATCAATCCGGTTAGCATCTGTAATGTAAGTGAACTTCCCAAAACGGAACCCCAGCACCGGCATGTGCAAGTGATATACAAGTACCGGTGTCACAGGGATATCGCCAACCAAAAAAGGTTCATCAGTAATGGTGTGAACATTAATGCTGGGAACTCCCGGGTATTTTTTATCTGCGAATATGTAAGAAAATTCTTTCTTTAAAGCATACTGGGTTAGTTCATTTGCATACACCTCCATAGCTTTTTTTTGAAAAAAATTGTAAGCCTTTATATCATCAAGTCCTGCAATGTGATCTTTATGCGGATGGGTAAATAACACGGCATCCAGCTTTTTTACATTTGCCCTTAACATTTGTGTTCTAAAATCCGGGGTGGTATCTACCACCAATGTTGTGGTTTCACTTTGTACCAAAATACTGCTTCGAAACCGGTTATCTTTCTCATTAGTTGACGTACATACATAACAACTGCAGCCTATCATAGGAACTCCGCCACTGGTACCGGTGCCCAAAAAAGTAATGCGTAAAGAGGGATAGCTCACACGCCAAAGCTAAAAAAAATATCAACAGCACTTTGCATCTTACATAATGCCTGGCACTAATGTCGCTCTTCATTTCCATAAGATTTACCCAAAATAGTTTCCTTTTCTCAGGTATGATGCGAAGATCGGGTGGGAGAATTTATTGTTCAATCGAACGAAAATAAAACACAGAAAGACGCTCTTACAAATTACATATCTAAGACAACTTTAAATAGCAGCGCGTCGCCTGTTAAACAGCAAAGAAAAATTAATTAATCAATTTATCTTTCTGCATTACTTCATCGTACATTTTTTGAGAATCGGTTGTGAGCATCTCATAATTAATTTTTACAAGCGGAATAAGATCTATTAAGGTATTTATTCTTCCTTCTGCATTTAAAAATTTATTAAGTACAACCACTTTCTTATCTTCCAGTATACAATAGCCGCTTTGAAAAGAGCCCCGCTCATATCTTACTATATAGCCGCATTCATCCAGTATATTTTCTAATTTTTTTAAAGTGGCCTGGTTGTACTTCATATAATCAGCGCTTTGCTCTTTTGAATAAAAAAAACAAAATTACATAAACGGAATAGAAATATCAGGTAGCTGTTTTGCTGCTCATGCGAATCACCGGGATTATCATTTCTTCAAGACTTATGCCACCGTGCTGAAATGTGTTACGGTAATAATTAGCGAAGTGATTATAGTTATTAGGATAACATAAATATCCATCCTGCCTGGCAAAAATAAAGGACGAGTTTACATTTGGAACGGGCAATCCCGCCTGCCGCGGATCGCGATATGCCAATACTTCTTTCAGGTCATAATTTAAATTACGCCCATGTTTATATCGAAGATTGGAAGTGGTCTGTTTATCACCCACCACTTTATGGGGCGTATTTACCCGCACGCTTCCATGATCGGTAGCAACAATTAAATTTATTTTTTTGTCAGCAATTTTTTTCAATGCCTGGTGCAGGGGGGAATGCTCAAACCAGGAGGCAGTAAGGCTTCTATAGCTTACCTCATCAGCAGCCAGCTCTTTAAGCACTTCCATTTCCGTACGGGCGTGGCTAAGCATATCTACAAAATTATACACGATAATATTTATGTCGTTGCTCATAAAATTATGCACGTTATCCACCAGCTTTTGCGCATCATGATGATTGGTAATTTTTGTATAAGAATATCTTAGATCTTCTTTTCTCAACCTCTTTAGCTGGGCTTTAAAGAATGCTTCTTCAAACAAATTTTTTCCTCCATCCTCATCATCGTTTTTCCATTCAACGGGAAAATTTTTTTCTATATCAATAGGAAGCATTCCGGCGAAAATAGCATTGCGGCTATATTGTGTTGCTGTAGGCAAAATAGAATAAAAAGTTTCTTCTTCATGTATGCGAAAGTTTTCCGCAAAAAGAGGTTGAATTACTTTCCATTGATCCAATCTTAAATTATCTATTAAAATAAAAAATGTAGGTGTGCCTTTTTCAACATGAGGAAACACTTTGAACTTCATTAAAGAGTGGCTCATAATCGGCGCTTCTGCGGCAGGGTTAGTTACCCAATTAGAATAATTTTTTGAAATAAATTTAAAAAATTCCGTGTTGGCTTCATTTTTTTGTGATTGAAAAACCTCCTGCATTTCAGGGCTGTCGCTTTTTTTCATTTCAAGTTCCCAATACACCAGCTTTTTATAAATATCCATCCATTCATTATAGTCAGGGTTATTATTCAGCGCCATAAAAAGATCCCTGAATTGTTGCTGATAAGCAGAGGTTGTTTTTTCTGCAACCAACCTTCGGTTGTCAATAATTTTTTTTAATGAAAGCCAAACCTGGTTAGGATTTACAGGCTTAATCAGGTAATCAGTTATTTGAGACCCGATTGCTTCGTTCATTAAATTCTCTGTCTCGTTTTTAGTGATTAGCACTATGGGAACACCGGAGTTTATTTCTTTGATTTTTTGCAGCGTTTCAAGGCCTGTAATACCCGGCATACTTTCATCGAGTAAAACAACATCTACGATATTTTCTTTTACATAATCAACGGCATCAAAGCCGTTACTCAAAGACTTTACTTCATACCCCTTGTTCTCTAAAAAAATGATTTG
>JALZAJ010000407.1 GCA_030948465.1 Bacteroidota bacterium | reverse complement strand
GCAAAAACGATCAAAGCAATAAATGCACTCCTGTTTGGATCGTACTCAATTGTTTTTACTGTAGCAGGAATATCTTTTTTGTCTCTTTTGAAATCAATAACCCGATACATCCTTTTATGACCGCCACCCAAATAACGCATGCTTCTTCTGCCTTGAGAATTCCTTCCAGCAGTATGATGAACTTTTTCCACAAGGCTTTTCTCAGGAACATTTGTTGTTATCTCAGCATACGCATTGCCAATTCTCCAGCGGGTTCCTGCAGTTGTTGGTTTGTATTTTCTTAAAGCCATGATGATTTTTTTGTTTTAGCCCTCTTTTTATGAGGATCAGTTTTTTCTATACCTTAATCTGTATATTTAATTTTTGAATTATCGTCTACACGTTACCGTAAAGATCAATTGTTTCACCTTCTGCTACAGTTACAACTGCCTTCTTCCTGGCAGGTTTTCTGCCTGTAAGTAACCCCGCTTTCGTGTTGCGCTGTTTCACTTTAGAAGGCATCGTTAATGTATTTACATCCTGAACCTGTATACCATAAAATTCTTCCACTGCTTTTTTTATTTCAAGCTTATTTGCCTTCCTGTTCACTATGAAAGTGTACCGGTTATACTTTTCAGTCAACCTGTTCACTTTCTCTGACAATACTGGTTTTATTAGAACTTCAGACAGCTTCATGTCTTTTAAATTTTGTTTGTTTTACGTTGTTTGTTTTCCGATTCACTATGCTTTTGCTACTTCTTTGTCCTGCTCTTCGTTTTCCTCTATAAATATTTTTGCTGCACTCTCGGTAAATACTATTGCATCAGAATTAATAATGTCATAAGTATTAATATCGCTTAGTAATGTTCCGCAAATTGAAGGTGCATTTCTAAAACTCTTATAAACATTTTCGTTGTGTTCCGGCATTATAAATAATGTCTTCCTGCTTTCTGTATGAAGATTACTAAATATTTCAACGAATTTCTTAGTTGCGGGAGTTTCCATCGTTATGTCTTCAACAATGAAAATCTTATTGTCTTTTGCTTTGCTGCTTAAAGCGCCAATCTTAGCCAGATCTTTTACCTTACGATTTAACTTGAAATCATATCCGTGAGGCTTAGGTCCAAAAACGGTACCACCACCCTTGTACAAAGGATTACGAAGATTTCCTTTGCGGCTTCCGCCGGTTCCTTTTTGCTTATGAAGCTTCTTAGATGAACCTTCTACCTCTGCACGGGTTTTCACCTTGTGTGTACCTTGTCTTCTTGCTGCCAGGTATTGTTTTACCGCGAGCCAGATAACGTGGCTATTAGGCTCGGCACCAAATATTTCGTCGGGCAGCTCAATCGTTCTGCCAGTCTTTTTTCCTTCTATATTTATTACTTCTAACTGCATATTATTTCTGGATTAAAACGATGGAACCATTGTGGCCGGGAACCGAACCACTTATTAATAGATAATTTTTTTCGGGGAAAATCTTTACAATCTTAAGGCCCTTCAATTGAACGGTATCATTGCCCATGCGACCTGCCATTCTCATACCTTTGAATACCCTCGCCGGATAAGAAGAACCTCCGATTGAACCGGGCGCTCTTGATCTATCATGCTGTCCGTGTGATTGCCCTCCAACACCATGAAAGCCATGACGTTTTACAACACCCTGGAACCCTTTACCTTTGGTGGTGCCCACAACTATTACCTTATCACCTTCCGTGAATATGTCAACCGTAATAGTGTCACCGGTATTTTTATCTGTTTCGCTATCGCGTATTTCTTTTACGAATTTTTTTGCCGTAGTATTTGCTTTGGCAAAATGGTTTTTTTCTGAGAGTAGAGTATGCTTTTCTTTTTTATCTCCAAAAGCAATTTGAATTGCATTGTATCCATCAGTATCCACAGTTTTTTTCTGTGTTACAACGCATGGGCCTGCTTCAATAATGGTCACAGCGGTTTGCTTGCCATTACTATCGAAAATGCTGGTCATGCCAACTTTCTTTCCAATAATACTTTTCATTTCTATATTTTATACCCAGCGCTCCTCTCTTTGATATGTAATCAACAGGAGATGGGTGTTACAACTTTATATAAGAACTAAGCCCAAGAATCTTCCTAAGAGGAAAGAAAAAGAGGCATTATATTTATTATGCTTTAATCTCAACATCAACGCCGGATGGTAAATCCAGTTTTGATAGCGCATCAACCGTCCTTGAACTACTAGTATATATATCCAGTAATCGCTTATGCGTACACAATTGAAACTGCTCACGTGCTTTTTTATTAACGTGGGGAGAACGCAAAACAGTGAATATTTTTTTGTGGGTAGGTAAAGGAATTGGACCTGTAACTACTGCTCCTGTACTGCGTACCGTCTTTACAATCTTCTCAGCTGATTTGTCAACCAGGTTGTGATCGTATGACTGAAGTTTAATTCTGATTCTTTGAGACATATTTAAAGAACTTTAAAACCCAATTTTATTTTGGGAGTGCGAAGGTAGGGGGATTGATTTGAATAGCAAAGAATAAATTGCAAATTTTGCAAAATAAGTGCGTGAAATTTACTGGCATAGAATTTTCCGCTCAAAAACAAAATTGATAACCATGGAAAAAAATAATATGAATACAGATTTACAGGATTCTGAAAAAGACAAGAAGGAGTTACAAGTCGAAAATGTAACGATAGACTTACCTGATGTTAAAGATATTCCCGGCCAGGAAAATATTCGACCAGCCCCTATGGGTGAATTAGCTGATGTCACTATTGCATCGGCTGATGAGGAAGGTGATAGTATTTTTGACGATGACATTGATCAAGAAATTGAAGAAAATTCTGATTCCAATGTATCGCAGGAAGAAAAGGATGACCTCAGGAAAAGCGCCAATGATATGCCTACAGAAGACGATATTAACCTTCGAAATTCAGCTCTTGATAATAGAGATGAAGATGGCACTCCTTTAAACGAAGGAAGTTTTAAAAACAATTTAACGGGCACAGGCCTTGATGTGCCAGGCGCTGAG
>JALZAJ010000362.1 GCA_030948465.1 Bacteroidota bacterium | reverse complement strand
GAGAATACGAAGGAGTAAATACGAAGTCGCTGGTCTTATAAAACCCTAATCCGGCGGGGTTGATAAACAGCGAGGAAAACTCGCCGCCAAGGGAAGCGCCGGCGCCTCCAATCGCTTGATTACGGGCTGTTCCGCTTTGGGTAAGCCAGGAATAACGAAGAGCATCCGCGGGTTCCTGCGCATAGGTTGTTGTAATAGCAAACAAGATGATTGCTAAAGTAAATGTTGCTTTCATTATACAAGATTTTGTCATTGTAAGAAAAATACCGGGAAAAAGTACTTTCTTAAATTTTTAATTTGAACGCAGCGATTGCCACTTTTTACTCTTTACCTTTTAAATGTTCTTACAGGTGCACTGCTGCTTCCTGAAGAAGAAGAGGAACTTGGTGAAACGGATGGGGTTGATCTTGCCGGGCTCGAATTGTTATTGTAATTGCTGTTATCACTGCGATATACCGGGTTCGTATTATTATTAGAATTATTGTTCTCTGGTGTGAAAACTCTTCTGATAAAATTTCCAACTCCGCGACCATTGTTTGCGGGCTGAGGTTTAAAAGTTCTTGCTGGTGCAGCGTTCGAAGTAGCACTTGAGTTTATGGGTTGATTTCCGTGAGTGAAAATGCTGGTCGTATTGGTTCTGTTACTATAAGCTCCGAGGTTATATCTGCGTGGCGCGATGGGTGTTGTAATTCCCGGTTTTGAAACAATATAAACTTGCGGTGAATAATAATAATCGTAATAGGGAGAGGCGTAAAAGTTGTTGTAGTACGGAGCATAATAGCCATAGCTATTGTTATAATTATAATTGTAAGGATTATAATACCCGTTGTTGTAGCCGAATGTGTTGTTATATCCATAAGGGCTATATCCATAGGGACTATATCCATAGCCCAGGTCTAAAGTTAGATTGCTGCGATATCTTGGATCACTTATGCCGCGCCTTATTGCCAAATCTTCGCTATTGTAAGTATTGTTATAAGCATACCGGTCTTTATCTTCCTGGTTGTTGGTGGTAACATACACAGCTTGTGCCGGCGCTGGTGAATAATATACGTCATCAGGCGTTTGCCCGGTGCGGTATGATGTGCTGCAACTACTGAAGGCAGCTATTAAACCCAGGAGTAGTAAATGTTTTATTTTCATGGCTTTAAGTTTAGAAGAATTTAAAAATGAAGTTATTACTTTTGCGCCTGATTCTCTTGTAAATTTAAGTAAAAAGTGCAGTTATATAACGGATGAAAAAAGTAAAGGGTGTTAAAATATCGCTAACATGAAAAGCGATTTTCATTGATGAAATAAACCAATTTTAAGACTAACACTTCAAAAAAGTCTGCCAGCAATAATTGTAAAAAATACAATTATATCATAAGATGAAGATGCTTTACAACCTGGAATTCAATTTGAAAAAAGATCAATTAATCAGATATAAAAATGAGTAAAGAAATTACAAGCAGGGAAAAAGATTATTCGCAATGGTACAACGATCTTATTATTAAAGCGGGCCTCGCGGATTACAGCGCTGTTCGCGGTTGTATGGTGATAAAGCCCTACGGTTTTGCCCTTTGGGAAAATATGCGGGATCAGCTTGATAAACGATTCAAAGAAACCGGTCATCAGAATGCTTATTTTCCATTATTTATTCCGAAAAGTTTTTTAAGTAAAGAAGCATCACACGTTGCAGGCTTTGCTAAAGAATGTGCCGTCGTTACTCATTACCGGCTGATGGAAGATCCTGATGGAGGAGGGATTATTGTAGATCCCGCAGCAAAGCTGGAAGAGGAATTAATTGTAAGGCCTACATCGGAAACGATTATCTGGAATACATACAAGACCTGGATTCAATCTTACCGGGATCTGCCTGTTCTGGTAAACCAATGGGCCAATGTGGTTCGGTGGGAAATGCGCACCCGTCTTTTTTTAAGAACTACAGAATTTTTGTGGCAGGAAGGACATACGGCGCATGCTACCTCACAGGAAGCCATAGACGAAACTTTATTGATATTAAATATCTATGCGGAGTTTGCCGAAGAATGGATGGCAATGCCTGTGATAAAAGGAGTGAAAAGCATAAACGAACGCTTCGCCGGCGCCGAAGATACCTATTGCATAGAAGCGCTAATGCAGGATGGTAAAGCATTACAGGCGGGTACTTCGCATTTTCTGGGACAAAATTTCGCTAAAGCTTTTGATGTACAATTCACTGACAGGGAAAATAAGCTGGATTACGTATGGGCAAGCAGTTGGGGAGTTAGTACACGCCTCATCGGCGCACTGGTGATGGCTCATAGCGACGATGATGGATTGATACTGCCACCAAAACTAGCACCTATACAGGTAGTGATTGTTCCTATTTATAAAGGGGATGAACAAAAAAAACTAATTGATGAAAAGGTAAAAACTTTTGTAGAAGATTTTAAGGCATTAGGCATCAGGGTTAAATATGATGATGACGACAGCAGGCGCACGGGATGGAAATTTGCCGAGTATGAAATGAAAGGCGTTCCTGTGCGTATTGCAATTGGTGCACGAGATATGGACAATAACGTAGTAGAAGTTGTCCGCCGCGACAGTAAAGACAAACAATCAATTTCTATGGACGGCCTCGCAAATACAATTTCAGTGCTGTTGCATGACATCCAGGAAAATATTTATAACAAAGCGAAGGCATATCGCGATGCGAACATTACAAAAGCGGACACATGGGAAGAATTTATGGAGCTTCTTGACGGCAAAGGCGGATTTGTTTCCGCGCATTGGGATGGCACTTCAGAAACGGAAGAAAATATTAAAGAGAAAACTAAAGCTACTATTCGCTGTATTCCTTTGAATAACCCAAAAGAAGAAGGCAGATGCATACTTACCGGTGCACCAAGTGTTGAACGGGTGTTATTCGCAAGAGCGTATTAAAAAAGTGTTTTAAAATAATTTAGGGATAAATATGGCCAAAACAAAAACTCAACTGAATGGAAAACCATGATTTACTAATTAACGATCTGCAGGTTTCTCCCCAGGGATTAAGTCACCTGGCAGAATCTGCCCGCTGGGGAAAGTTCCTCGCGATAATGGGATTTATATTTTGCGGCCTTATGGTTATCATAGCTTTTTTTATTCCGGTGGTGCTTACACAGGTGCCGCCCTACAACACGATGTCGTCTTCATTTACTTCAGGAATGAGAACGGGAATGACAGTTGTGTATTTAGTGCTGGCGTTTATGATGTTTTTCCCTTGCTTTTATCTTTATAAATTTTCAGTAAAAATGCAATCTGCTATAAGAACAGTAAACCAGGAAAATTTTGACGAATCATTGATAAACCTTAAATCCATGTTTAGATTCTATGGTGTGTTTACGATTATTATTCTTTCAGTGTATGCGCTTATAATTATAGGAACTATTATAACGGCTGCTATTCGTTAATGAATTATTTTGTTGCTAAATAATTATAATCCGCCAGTAACTTTTCCAAAAAATCAATAGGATATAAATCGGTGGTAACTTTTAAAACTTCCTGAATTTTATACGCCACTCTTGTGCATGTATGAGTATTATGGTTTTTGTGAAAAAGATTGATCACATTTTTAATTGTGTTGATGTCACGGTCGCTAAGCTTTAAAACCTCGGGATACTTTACTATATAGTTTTCCTGCTGAATATCCATAAACACGGTATCGTTTACCGAAAATACCGATCTCGTATTTACCACTACGGTATTAGCCGCCAGGTCACCAAGCCGTTGATTTTTTTTAGTGACCGCAATAAGGATAACAACAAGGATCCCTAAAAAACCGGTTACAAGAATATAAACGATCAGGCTTTCGCGTGTAAGAACGGTATAGCCAAAAAAGAAAGGCCATTCATACGCTTTAAACATCCATCTTAAAATGTATTGACTTAGCTGTGGCTCGCCTCCGTCAAGGCTTATCACCCGTATGTTCATTAATTTTTTGCCAATTGTTTGCCCATGAAATAGTACTTCACACACCAATGAATACAACAACATAGGAATGGAGATCGTAAGAATATCAATTCCCACGTGACTTTTTAATTGATAATCGCTTACGGCAAAACCATCGTAATAAAAATATTTCATGCTGACGAAAAATAAGATCAATATGGTAAAATCTATCAGGTAGGCAAAAAGCCGTTTATGAAATTCCGCTATTTCAAATTCAAGGTCGATGTTGAAGGGTGTTGCTATCTGGATCACGGGCATAAAGCAAATTATTATTTTTAAAATAGAATCAGATGTTTTTATTAATTAAAAAAAATTTTTGAGTAGCTGAGATAATAAGGATCACCATTCGGCAACCCTGTTTTTTGATTTTAGATTTTTAAATAGATGAAAACAAAAAGAGCGTGCTGGTTTTAGATTGACATTGAAAAATATTAATTTGCCCTTCTATGTTTCGATAAGGTTCGGGCGTGCTTTTTCCCTAATTTTATGTAATGCGTGAAGCAAGATTTATTAAAAAGAATGTTGATAAATGGAATAAATATCAGCATGAAGAAACAAAAGACCCTGATGAAATGGCCGACAGGTTTGTAACCTTGCTCGATGATCTTTCTTATGCGAAAACGTTCTATCCGCAAAGTAAAGTAACCCGGTGGATCAATGGAATTGCGGCGGGTATTTATCAAAGTATTTATCAGAATAAAAAACAAAAGTATTCGAGGATATGGGTATTCTGGAAATATGAGCTTCCGCTTCTTTTTCGCCGTTATCACAAAGTATTTCTTTTCACCTTTATCTTGTTTGTTTCTTTCGTTGCCATAGGTGTTATCTCATCGACCACTGACCCTAATTATGCGCCAGACTTTTTTAATCACAAAGTGCAACCGGGATATTATGATGAAACTATTTCACGTATCCAGAAAGGTGATCCGTTCGGAGTTTATAAAGATGATAATCCCTTTTCCATGTTAGTGCGCATCGCTTATAACAATATTAGTATAGCGTTTAAGGCGGTCGTGTTTGGTGTTTTATTCGGCATAGGAACCATCCTTCTTATGTGGACAAACGGCATCATGCTGGGTTGTTTTCAATATTTATTTTTTTCGCAGGGATTAGGCTGGCAGTCAGTGATGGTGATATGGATTCATGGAACTATAGAAATTTCGTCCATCGTAATAGCGAGCTGTGCCGGGCTTATTCTTGGTTTCGGATGGCTTTTTCCCGGAACCTACACGCGAAGACATTCTTTTTTAAAAGCTGCAAAAGATGCTATGAAAATTTGCGTAAGCCTTATCCCTCTTTTTATTGTTGCTGCGTTTTTTGAAAGCTACGTAACTCATTTAATGAGCAATACGTTTCAAAGAGATTCTCACGACCTGGGGCTTCCTGTTCCGGTGAGTATAATTATTCTTGCCGGTTCTTTCTTTTTTGTTTTATGGTATTTTGTTTTGTATCCAATCCGTTTGCACAAAGAAGGTGTTGTACTCACAGATGGTAAAATTGTAAAGAACGGAATTGTATATGAATTGTAGATTTCTCAAATTTATTGCATTTATCTTTTTGTTATTGATGTTTGCCACTTCATCATTTGCTCAAAAAGGAGATTCAGATACTCAGGTTGATTCTGCTTTGGTGGATGAAGACGATTCAATTACCGGCCGGGAAGAGATTGAGATAGATACTGCTGTTACGAAAGCAATTTTTGATCAGCAAGACGACTCGTTGCAAAAATGGAAACACAGTCCTGATTTTGGCTATATCATGTATCTCGACAGCCTTTTAAAAAACGCGAAGGGACTGAAGAGCGACACAATAAGTATTGATAAAAGCACGGGGAAAAGACGCCGCAGTGTACAGCCGGCAAACGAAAATAATGCTGATAACTCCAATAATTTTCTCAATAGCTTTCCTTTAAAAATATTTTTTTGGATACTGGCTGTTTGCTTTATTGGCTACATTATTTACAAACTATTTATTGCAAATGGATTATTTACAAAAAGGAACCCAAAACTTGCCAGTGAACCCAGGGAAGACGAACCTGCAGGGCTTAGTGAATACTCGGAATATAATGGGTTCATTCACGAAGCAGAGTCAAAAGGGGATTTTAATTTGTCAACAAGATATTTGTACCTGCAAACCCTTACGCGGCTTGGCGATCATGGGTTGATACAATTTTCTCCCGACAAAACGAACCATAGCTACGTGCAGGAATTATCCGGTAAAATTTATCAGCAAAAGTTTGCCTCGTTAACTCTTACTTACGAATATGTGTGGTACGGCAAATTTGAGATCAATAAAATGCAATACCAGCAAGTAAAAGAGGAGTTTGTTTCATTTAATAAAACCGTATAAACCTACTTGAAAATTTCATTCATATACCACTTGTTTCTTGCAGGCATTTTATGCGGCTTTATTTCCTGCGTAAGAAATAAAATTTCACTTCCTCCGCTTACTGAAACGTACCGCAGAACGGACAAGCAACCCTTTGGAACGTTCATAGCTTATAATCAGTTTCATCATTTATTTGGAGATCGTTATGTAGAAAATATAACCACCCCGTTTGATGAAGAATGGAAGAACATAAAAGAATATTCTACTGATAAAAAATATTCCCTTTATTTCCTGGTAACCAAAAACCTGGTGCTAAATTATTCTGAAGTAAAAGCATTTTTAGATTTTGTAAAAGCGGGAAACGATCTTTTTATTTCCGCCGATTATGTTGACCCGAGATTACTTGAAAATATAAATTGCAATACTGAAAGACAGGAAGAAATTATGCATGAGCTGAAGGGAGATATGCATGAAACTCATGTGGGCATGTTCTTTGGGGATCATTTCAAAACACCTTCATACAGTTATTATTACTATCCGTTTTTAAATTCGTTATCAGGCTATGATACAGCATTTACAAGGGTTTTGGGAACCAATGAAAATAATGTACCGAATTACATAGTGCTCTTTGCGGGAAAAGGACGCATTTATCTTCATGTAGCTCCGCGTATATTTGGAAATTATTTTTTGCTTACGAAGGATAATTATAAATATTTTGAAAATGTAATTTCTTATCTGAGATCGGATCCAAAAAATATTTACTGGGATGAATATTATAAAAGCTCAAATTCTGCGAGGCGCAGAAATAATAACCCATCAGCAGCGGAAGATGACTTTTCAACCTTACATGTTATCAGCCAGCATCCTTCTTTACTTTGGGCATTCTGGATCGCAGTAACGGGCTTGCTATTATTCATTGTTTTTAATGTAAAAAGAAAACAAAGAATAATACCCGTTGTAAAGCCAAATGTAAACACAACCGTTACTTTTACTGAAACGGTGGGACGTTTGTATTTTCAAAAGAAGGATAACAAGCACATTGCCGAAAAGATCATCGTGTATTTTTATGAACACATTCGTAATAAATATTTTATAAGTACTTCAAATATTAACGATGAATTTATAAATTCTCTTTCCGGAAAGAGTGGTGTACCTCTCGAAAAGACCAGGCAATTGTTTTCACTCATTGAACAAATACAGGCGAGTGATAAAGTGGATGATATTGAAATATTAAAATTAAATACTGACGTAGAAAACTTCTATAAAAACAAATACTGATGGAAGAAAGCATATTTGAACAAAGAATTGATCTTAGCAAACTGAGCCAGGCGGTTACAGACATCCGGCATGAGATCAGCAAGGTGATCGTTGGCCAGCATAAAATGGTTGACATGCTTTTGATCGGCTTACTTTGCGATGGTCATATTCTTATAGAAGGTGTTCCTGGTGTTGCCAAAACATTAACCGCAAAATTGATGGCAAAGATCATTAATGCAGATTTTTCGCGGATACAATTTACGCCCGATCTTATGCCGAGCGATGTGCTGGGCACATCAGTATTCAATCCGAAAGAAGCAGATTTCCAGTTTAAAAAAGGTCCCATATTCAGTAACATTATTTTGATAGATGAAATAAACAGGGCTCCTGCGAAAACGCAGGCCGCCTTGTTTGAGGTAATGGAAGAAAGGCAGGTTACTATTGATGGCGAAACACATGTTATGGGCTTTCCGTTTATTGTTCTGGCCACGCAAAACCCCATTGAACAGGAAGGCACATACCGGCTTCCGGAAGCGCAACTCGACAGGTTCTTATTTAAAATAAATGTGCAATACCCAACGTTGGAAGAAGAAATTCAAATTCTTTTAAACCAACATTCGCTTAATCAAAATGCATTATTAAAAGATGTACATAAAATAATATCAACAGGTCAACTGCTCGATTATAAACAAACGATAGACTCGGTTCTTATTGAACCAAAGCTGGTAGAATTTATTGCAAAAATCGTCAATGAAACCCGCAGCAATTCTTCCTTATTTTTAGGCGCATCACCACGGGCATCTCTTGCGATCTTACGAACGGCAAAAGCAAATGCAGCGATAAAAGGAAGAGATTTTGTAACCCCGGAAGATATCATTGAAATGGCTCCGCCGGTAATGCGGCACCGTATAATTTTAACACCGGAAAAAGAAATGGAAGGAATAACCCCCGATGAGCTTGTTGAAAATATCATCAGCAGTATTGAAGTGCCGAGGTAACAGTAATGTAATTGATCCGCGTCGTTTACTGGAAATGGTTCATTATGAATTTAGTAAAGACCAGAGAAAGTTGCAAAAGCTTTTTTATCATCAACAACTTACCAACAGAACTAAACCAATACACATACATTTGTAAATTTGACGATGGAGATACGAACAGAATTATTTTTAGGCGATTGCGCAAAACAACTACGCCATCTTCAAGACAATTCGGTGGATCTTATTGTGACCTCACCGCCTTATGCCGATCAGCGTAAAGGAACTTATGGTGGTATTCATCCTGATAAATACGTTAATTGGTTTTTGCCGGTATCCGGTGAGTTGCTGCGTGTGCTAAAGCCATCCGGAACTTTCATTCTCAATATCAAAGAAAAAGTGCTTGACGGCGAACGCAGCACGTATGTTATGGAATTAATCCTTGAAATGAGAAAGCAGGGTTGGCTATGGACTGAAGAATTTATATGGCATAAGAAAAATTGCTATCCGGGAAAATGGCCCAATCGTTTTCGGGATGCATGGGAAAGGCTTTTGCAGTTTAATAAACAGAAGAAATTCAATATGTACCAGGAAGAAGTTATGGTTCCAATGGGCAATTGGGCAAAAGCACGTCTCAAAAAACTTTCTACCACTGATAAGATAAGAGACAATTCAAAAGTTGGCAGCGGGTTTGGTAAAAATATTTCAAATTGGGTTGACCGCGATAAGGCATATCCTACCAACGTTTTACATCTTGCTACAGAGTGCAATAATAAAAACCACAGCGCTGCTTTCCCTGAGGAACTTCCGGAATGGTTCATTAAGCTTTTTACTAAGGAAGAGGACATCGTTCTTGACCCCTTTATGGGTTCAGGAACTACATTAAACGTAGCCAGCCGAATGAAGCGGCATTCAATCGGAATAGAGTTAATGGAAGAATACTACGAGATGGTAAAGGCGCAATTGAAACCGGCAGAACTTTACCTTTTTGAACCCAATGTAAAATATGAATCAGCTAAATCTAAGGGACGTAGCTCAGTACGTTGAGAATCACATCGGAAACTTCCACAAAAGGCGTTTAGAGAAGGTTACCGGGTTGCAGCTAAAGGAAGTTCTGCTGTATAAAAACCCTTATCTCTTCAAAGCAAAGAATGTTAAAGATGCTCACGATATAGTACAAGGAATATTAAGCGCATCAATATCTTCCAGTGAAGAAAGCATTTTTGGCAATTGGTTAGAAAGGTTAGCAATATTTATTAATGATTTAGTTTTTCACGGAAGAAAAGCGGGAATTCCTGGCATTGATTTGGATTTTGACAGGGACGGGAAAAGATACATCGTAGCAATTAAATCTGGTCCAAATTGGGGCAACGCCGGTCAGATAAAAAATTTAATCAATGAATTTAATACAGCAAGAAAGCGATTTACTACCTCCGGCGGAATGGTTAATTTGGTTTGTGTAAATGGTTGCTGTTACGGCAAAACCCGGGAAAAATACGAGTACAACTCAAAAGGTAACTATTATAAACTTTGTGGTCAGCGGTTCTGGGAACTTATCTCCGGAAACGCTAATTTATACACGGAGCTAATTATACCGTTAGGGCACGAGGCACAAACGAACAATGATGAGTTTAATGAAATGCTGGCGAATCTTACTAACAGGCTCACCCTGGAATTCATGCAAGATTTTTGTAATTCAGATGGAAGTATAAATTGGGATAAGCTTATTGTTTATAACTCAGCATTTATCCCTAATATAATTAAAAGCACAGGCAAAAAAATAAATAAAGGACCTGAAAGTTAATTTCGTTCAGACTAGTTGTATAATTCAATTAAATCTTTCAAAGTGTTTAGCAACAGTTGCTATCTTATAGCTTGCACAGCCATTCGAATGTTTAGTCATGGATAATGTAAAAAAATATTTTGGAGATCTTTTTCTTACCTCCCGTTTTTATACTGGCATAATAGCCTGTGTCTGTTTGTTTGTTACGGCATTTTATATTCCGGCGCTTGAATCCATTGCTCTTACCGGATTTTATGTTTTTATCATTCTATCCCTGATTGATTACATCTTTTTATTTTTTTCAAAAAAAACAGCTTACGGGAGAAGGAATACCGCAGGCCGCTTAAGTAATGGTGATGAAAATAAAATTGAAATTGTGGTAAGAAATGAATTTCCATTTCCCGTGAGTGTAAAAATTATTGACGAACTGCCCGCTCAGTTTCAGATAAGAAATTGGAAAAGGCATTTGATGTTGAAACCGAGACAACAAAAAAAGATACACTGGTTTTTACGTCCGCTCCAAAGAGGGGAATATCATTTTGGCGACATTCATCTATTCGTTTCATCCCCTTTAAAATTGTTGAGCAGGAGAATGACAAGCCAGGCGCAGGAAACAGTTCATGTGTATCCTTCCTTTATGCAGCTTCATAAATATGAGCTGTTGTCAAATGCAACTATACAACACGAAAGCGGCAGCAGCCGGATGCGCAAGATTGGCCAGAGCATGGAGTTTGAGCAGATAAAAGAATATGTAACCGGCGATGACATACGCACGCTTAACTGGAAGGCTTCCGCAAGACGCGGAGGGTTGATGGTGAATAATTTTATGGATGAACGGTCGCAGCAGGTGTACTGCATTATCGATAAAGGCCGGCTGATGAAAATGCCATTTGACGGCCTAACGCTGCTGGACCACGCCATAAATAGTTGCCTCGTAATTAGCAACGTTTGTTTAAAAAAACAAGATAGAGTAGGGGTGATCACATTTTCAAATACCATGGGAACGGTACTCGCAGCCGATCGTAAGCCTGTTCA
>JALZAJ010000345.1 GCA_030948465.1 Bacteroidota bacterium | reverse complement strand
CACGTTTCCAAAATGACTTGCCTGTACCCTTTTGTTTTTATGACATTGCTTTTTACTTTCAATAAAACAACTGCACAAACTTCTTCGACTAACCAGTCTTGGGCTTACGATAATATTAAAGCCTGGTATCAAAATGAAATAGGGGCAGACTCGCATATTTATACCGGGAAAGAATACGCCCCATATAAGGCCGGAATACAGGGAACCCAGTTTTTTCTTTCCCCGCAAATGCAGAACAGCACCATCTTTTACGACGGCACATTGTACGAGGAAGTGCCTTTGCTATACGATCTGGTGCGCCAGAATATAGTCATCAACAGGTATGAAGATAATACTCGTATAAAGCTGCTGAATGAAAAAATAAAATATTTTATTATTTCGGGGCACACGTTTGAAAATATTATTTTAAGCGGAAGCAATGAAGATGCCGGCAGCAGTTTTTTTGATATGGTGCTCAATGGCAAAGCAAGCGTATTGGTTAACCGCATAAAAAAAGTGGAGATGACATTGAACCCTGCAGACCCACCGAAGTTTACTGAAAGGGATAAAATATTTATCAGGAATAAGAATAACCTGTACGCTGTTGATAAAACAAAATCAATCTTAAAAGCGCTTGGTGATAAAAAAAATTTTGTAAAAGCATTTATACGAAAAAATAAATTCAGTTTTAAAAAAAATGCTGAAGAAGAAATTATAAGGACCGTTGCTTATTATGAAACATTATTAAATTAGTCATGCAGTTTACCGTTCGTACTCTTATTGCCTTCTGCTTTTTAATATGCGCAGGTGCTGCCATCGGCCAACAAAATGATGTAAACGGCGAATTTAATAACATACAGTTTCCTGAGTTTGTAAAGCAGGTTGAAAGAGGAACCAACTGGCATTTTTATTATGATGAAGCTGCATTGGATTCATTTATGATAAAGGCCAAAATAGTTAATAAGCCACTTGCTGATGCATTGGAGCAAATCTTTAGCAATACTCCCTTCCATTTTTCTTTTGATGCATCCGGCAATGTCTTCATTACTAAAAACAGTGTTCTTCAAACAACACTTGCCGATGATTTTTTTATTGCTGATAAAAAAATAATTTCAAAAGAACCTGATATAGCAACAAATGAAAATGTAGTAAAAGGAAAAACAAAACCATCATTCGCAGAAAATAAATTATTTGAAATAGGTTCAAAATCGTCCGCCAAAAAAAATAATATAATCCTTACGGGTTTTGTAAAAGATAGTAAGAACGGAGAAGCCATATCCGGCGCATCATCGTATATTGACAGCACATACACAGGTATAGTTACAGACCAATTCGGTTATTATTCTCTTACAGTCCCGCCCGGCAATCATGTGCTTGAAGTTACCAGCCTTGGCATGAAAGAAACAAGAAGGCGGCTTTTAATTTATGGTGATGGTAAATTGAATATAGAAATGCAAGATGAAATACCTACGTTAAAAAATGTTATCGTTACTTCAGAAAGGCACTCAAACGTGAGGAGCACTCTGATGGGAATTGACCGCTTGTCAGTAAAGGAAATAAAAGATGTTCCTGTTATTTTTGGCGAAACAGATATTTTGAGAGTAGTGCTTACATTGCCCGGTGTAACCTCTGTGGGTGAAGCCAGCACCGGCTTCAACGTGCGTGGCGGCTCTGCAGACCAAAATCTTATTTTATTTGATGACGCTACCATTTACAATCCTTCACATTTGTTCGGATTTTTTTCCGCCTTCAACCCGGATTTGGTAAAGGGCGTAGAGCTTTATAAAAGTGTGGTGCCGGTAAAATATGGCGGGCGGCTTTCATCGGTGCTTGATGTAGCAACAAAAGATGGCAACGATAAAAAAATATCGGGCAGTGGTGGAATTGGGTTGCTTACAAGCAAGTTTACCATTGAAGGGCCATTGAAAAAAGATAAAACATCTTTCATTCTCGGTGGTCGCACTACCTATTCTAACTGGTTACTTAAAACAGTTCCTAATGATGCATATAGCAATAGCAGGGCTTCGTTTTATGATGCGAATATTCATATAAGCCACACCATTAATTCTAAAAACAATTTATACCTCACCGGTTATTTGAGCAATGATAATTTCAGGTTCAACAGAGACACAACTTATAAATATGGAAATAAAAATATTATTGTAAAATGGAAACATATTTTCAACAACAAATTGTTTGCAATTATTTCAGCGGGGCTTGATAATTATGAATACAATGTTACCAGCAATTCAAATCCGGTAAATAGTTATAAACTTAAATATGATATCAATCAAAATAATTTCAAAGCAGATTTTACCTACAAGCCGGATAATAAGCAATCGTTCAGCTTTGGGCTCAATGCAATTTATTACAAGCTACACCCGGGAAGTTTTCTTCCTTTCAGCAAGGAGTCTTTGGTAACTCCTGATGTATTGCAGGCTGAGCAAGGGCTTGAAAGCGCTGCCTGGCTCGGCTACCAATATAATATAACTTCTAATCTTTCATTAAATGCCGGCATTCGTTACTCCATGTTTAATTATCTGGGGCCGCACGATATTTATAATTATCTCGATGGCTTTCCCAAAGAAATGGCGACTATCACTGACACTACTTCTTATTCATCAGGAAAAATTATTAAAACATACCACGGCCCGGAGTACAGGGTTTCATTGCGATATGCATTGTCAGGAGATGCATCCATTAAAATCGGTTACAATACTTTAAGGCAATACATACACCAACTTTCAAATACAATTTCAATATCGCCGGTTGACATCTGGAAGTTAAGCGATGCAAATGTAAAACCACAAACAGGGCAACAAATTTCAATTGGCTTTTATAAAAATTTCAATTCAAATAATATTGAAACCTCTCTCGAATTTTACTATAAAGAATTTAAAAATATTATTGATTACAAAAGTGGCGCTTCACTCCTGCTTAATCATCACATAGAAACCGATATTATCAATTCAAAAGGAAAAGCGTATGGCGCTGAATTTTTGATTAAAAAACTATCGGGAAAATTAAATGGATGGTTGAGTTATACTTATTCGCGAACTCTGTTGAAACAAGACGATGCACTTGCCGGCGAAACTATAAACGACGGTGATTATTACCCGGCCAACTATGATAAGCCGGATAATATAAACTTTATTAGTAATTATAAATTTACGCACAGGTTAACGCTTTCGGTAAATGTGCTTTATAGCACAGGCAGGCCTATAACTTTGCCCATCGCTGTTTTCAATTCCAATGGTTCGCAACGTGTGTTATATTCCCGCAGGAATGAATTCAGGATACCGGATTATTTCAGGGGCGATATTTCAATAAACCTTGATGGAAACCATAAAGTAAAGCAGGCGGTTCATAATTCATGGTCGCTTGGTGTATATAATGTTTCAGCAAGACAGAATGCGTATTCAGTTTATTTTGTTCAGCAAAACGGGATTATTAAAGGTTATCAGTTATCTATATTCGGCACTATCATTCCATACCTTACTTATAATTTTAGATTTTAAAAATGAAGAGCAGTAATATTTTATTTTTTTGTTTCATCTCGCTTGTAATTCTTGTCGGTTGCAGGCGCGAGTTTGCACCGCCTGAAATAAATGTTGATTATAATTATCTCGTCGTAGATGGAGTGATGGTAAACAGCGTTGACTCACCAACAGTTTTTACATTGAGTCGCACCAGAAAATTATCTGATACTATTTTAGATATTCCTGAAACAAATGCTTCTGTAACTATTGAAGGAAGCAATGGAGAAAACTTTCAGTTGGCTGAAACATCTGCCGGCAATTATAAAATAAATCAGTTGCCATTAAACACGTCATCCACATATCGTTTAAAAATCTCTACTGCTTTAGGCGGCCAATATCTTTCTGATTTTGTTGAAGTGAAAAAAACACCACTGATTGACAGCTTAAATTACATCCAGCCTGCTGACCTTACTATTTATGTAAACACACATGATCCTGCCAATGCTACAAAATACTATCGGTGGGACTATGTGGAAACTGCACTATACGAGGCGGAGGGCCAGACGGATTTAGGTGTCAGCAATGGGCTGATGTATTTCCGCGATTCAACAAATCAAATATATAAATGCTGGCACATTACAAATTCGACGGATGTTCTTATCGGCTCTACAGTGGCTTTATCGGAAGATGTTGTAAACCGGTTTCCAATAATAACCATTCCACAAAATTCAGAAAAAGCAGGTTTGCGCTACAGCATTCTTGTAAAGCAATATGCCATTACACAGCCCGCTTATTTATATTTCCAGATACTTAAAAAAAATACCGAACAGCAAGGTTCTATTTTCGATGTGCAGCCTTCGCAATTAAAAGGAAATATTCATTCTGTGAATAAACCTGATGAAACAGTTATTGGTTTTGTTACTGCAAGCGATGTAATGCAAAAAAGGATTTTCATAAGAAATGACGAGCTTACTAACTGGATGCATTTAAACCCAATGGGGCTTTGTAAAGTAATTAATCTGCCAACAAACCCGAATAACTATTTAATATATACCTATCCCGACCCTGACTATGTGCCCTGGTATTTTACAGGCATGGGAAGCATTCTTGTAGTAACCAAAAAGCCTTGCGTGGATTGCAGGGAGCAAGGCGGTACAAATCAAAAGCCAGCTTACTGGTAAAAATATTTTGTGGAAATAAAAATTAAAAAAAATATATACACTGTTTGCAATGGGTTAACTGGACCAAACCAGGAAGGTTTTTCTCAGAGATTCTTTAAATCAAAAACTCTCAAAGAAACCTTCTTGGTTTTACCTGTACATTCGCCGCCATTAGTGTTGTTACCAAGAACTTTCAGGAATTTGTTTTGTACAATTTTATTCCTGGTCTTTGCTATAAATGTTTTCTCACAAGATGCAGCTTCAATTCTCCAAAGCCGGTTTGAAACATACAATAGTTACAATTACCAGGAAAAAGTTTTTCTTCATACTGATAAAACAGTTTATGCAACCGGTGAAATATTGTGGTTTAAATGTTATGTCACAGATGCCGCGAATAATCATCTTTCCGCATTAAGCAAAATATGTTATGTAGAAATTATCGGCAATGATAAAAAACAATTATTGCAGGCAAAAATTGATATTGATTCAGGAACCGGCAATGGCTCTTTTACCATACCTTC
Organism: Bacteroidota bacterium; assembly: GCA_030948465.1. Lineage (GTDB taxonomy): Bacteria > Bacteroidota > Bacteroidia > Chitinophagales > Chitinophagaceae > Ginsengibacter. The sequence continues at coordinate 3,618 of JALZAJ010000345.1, read as the reverse complement.
TTCCAAACGCACGGGCAACTATTTAATACGAGCCTATACAAATTGGATGAAAAATTTTGACGCCGCTTTTTATTTTGAACAATCCATCAGCATTATCAATCCCGATAAAAAAGCAGAAGTTGAAAAGACGGTTAACATAGAAAAATATTCAATGCAGTTGTTTCCTGAGGGTGGCAATCTTGTGTATGGATTGAATAGTACCGTTGCTTTTAAAATTACGGATGCTTATGGCAAAGGCTTGCCTGCAAATGGAATTATTTTAAATGAGAAAAATGATACCATCTTAAATTTTATTACTGAAAAATTTGGTATGGGAACTTTTACATTCACTCCTGTGAAAGGAAATAAATACAGGGCTTCAGTTAATATAAATGACAAAACATTTATTAATAATCTTCCGGAAATTTATAATAATGGTTGGGCTATGCATTTAAATGATGAAGGAAACACGCTTCATGTAAATGCTACCAGCAATATAGAAACGGAACACAGTGTTTGTCTTTTTGCCCAAACAAAAGGGGCATTCAAATTTGCTAAAATTCAATATTTAAAAAACGGTGCTGCAGATTTCATAATTAATAAAAGTGATTTGGGCGAAGGCATTTCGCAGTTAACAATTTTTAATGAAAATAAACAGCCGGTGTGTGAACGGTTATATTTTAAAAAGCCAACAAAACTTTTACAAGTAAAAATTAATAATGGAGCAAACGATTTTCAAAAAAGAAAGAAAGTAAATATATCTGTTGAAACAAACGGACCTGATGGAAAGCCTGTAAATGCAGATATGTCTGTATCGGTTTATCTTACTGATTCGCTGCAACCTGCGGCGGAAATAAATATTTTAAATTATCTGTGGCTTTCTTCCGACATTAAAGGATTGGTTGAATCGCCTCAATATTATTTTGAAAACACCGACGCCGAAGTTGATAAAGCAACCGACAACTTAATGCTAACACAAGGCTGGCGAAGATTTAAATGGGAAGATGTTCTTAAAAATTCCCAGCCGTCTTTTACCTATTTACCGGAGCGGGAAGGCCATATTATTTCCGGAAAGGTATTACCTGGAAATGCCGCTATGCCCGATACAGCAATACCGGTTTATGTATCTGTTCCGGGAACTCATTTTAAATTTTCAGGCGCTTCATCTTCATCATCGGGAGTTGTGAGATTTAATGTAGAAAAATTTTATGGCAGCCATGAATTAATTGCACAACCTGCTTTGGCAGATAGTAGTTACCGCTTACTGATAGAGAATCCGTTTTCAGAAAAATTTCCTGAATATGGCGTATCTCCCATCAACTTAACATCTAATCTTAAGAATGAAATATTAATGCGAAGCATAGGGGCACAGTCAAATAATATTTACCAGCCGGACAAAACAGATAACTACTTTTTACCCGAAACATTTGATACCACTGCGTTCTATGGCTATCCGTCAAAAACATATTACCTCGATGATTATACCCGCTTTCATTCAATGGAAGAAGTGATGCGGGAATATGTAAAGGAAGTGCATGTAAGAAACCGGCAGAATACTTTTCATTATGAAGTTTACAATGAGCTGGAAAAACTTTATTTTAATGATGACCCGCTTGTGCTTTTAGATGGTCTACCTGTTATTAATATCAATAAAATAATGGAGATGGAGCCGCTAAAAATAAAAAAAATTGATATAATTACCACCAGGTTTTTTGATGGCGCCAAAGAATACGAGGGCATTGTAAGTTATTCAACTTACAATGGCGATCTGGAAGGTTATGAATTATCGCCGGGCTCTTTGGTATTTGAATATAATGGTTTGCAATTTGAAAGAGAATTCTATTCACCGCAATATGAAACAGAAGAAAAATATCTTTCACGCAAACCTGATTTAAGAAATGTTTTGTACTGGTCGCCGCATCTTAAAACTTTAAATGGCAAGCAGGACATTTCATTCTATACTTCTGATGTGGCTCGAAAATATCTATTGATTGTTCAGGGAATTTCTGATGGTGGATTTGTTGGAACCGGGATTAAAGAACTTATAGTTAAGTAAGAAAATTTTTGAGTTAAGTGGAATAAAGTTTCCTGTTTATCCGAACGTTATTTTAAGCATGGATGATAAATAGCACGGATTTCATTCTTAGTATTTTGTATCTTTAATCACCTTCACTTATCTAATCAGCATGTCCCGAAAACTAATTCAAATAGCAGGAGTTGTTTTTATTTCCTTTATACAGTTTTTCGGCCTGGCAGGTTGCGAAAAGGAATATAGCTATGAAGGCGGAATTATTGCAGACACAATACCAATAGTTAGAATTGATACAATACCAAAGCCATCAACTGATTTTCCTTTCTGTCCCGCTTGTGCCGCTATGAACCCGTCAGCAGTTTTATTTTGGAGTTTCAAATATGATACCTCACTTTTATGTGGCACTGTAACCAATGCCGTGATAACTCCGGATAGGGATGGCTTTACTTTTTTCGGGCCATCAGCTTGTTCATCTGATACTGGCCTGGTGATGACCGTTTTTTTAGACATGGATAGTTTAAATAGAGATAAAAACAATATCACAACAAATAATGTAGCTCTTGAATATTATGACAACACCACTTTCAATGATATTTTTATTGCCAACCGTCGTTCACTTTACTTTATTATTGAAACCTATAATCATTCAACTGGCATTGCCAAAGGAACTTTCAACGGAAATGTTACTCTAAAAAACGGAACACAGAAAGCGATTTTGGGGGGCAGGTTTGTTATACAGTTTTAAATGATGGTTGCTGTTTCATTACAACGAAAAATAAGATTTGTAAATCATTTCTCCCGCTAATGCCGGCGTTCGCGACAACATCTTTCCGGATCAGGTTAAAGAATTACCTTCTACAAAATTTTTAATTGCACCCGCAATATTTAGAAAGATATTTGGCAACTCATTCTTATTTAAATTTAAACGCTGCAAAAGAAAATTAAATTTAAGCTCATCCTTACTTTTGAAATCAATTTTCCTAAGCCAATTTATTTTATATTGAGCAACATTCAAAAATGTTTCTAATGAAAAAAATATTTTCTATTCTTACGGCTATTTTCTCATTGCTGTTTTTATTCGGCCTCACGCAAAAATCTTTTTCCCAAACCCCCAATCCCTGGCTCATCACTGCCAATGAAATAAATCCTTCCGATTATTATGGCGAAACAGTTGCCAACGGTGTAATAGGAATTGTGTCTTCTCCTAATGTTTTAAAATGCAAAGATGTAGTGCTTAATGGCGCTTACGATCAATACGGCCGCGGTAGAGTGAGCAATTTTTTGCAGAGTTTTAATTTAGTAAATATGAACCTAGACATTGATGGCCGAAGAATTGGTAATGCCGATGCCTCAAATATGAAACAAGTGCTGGATATGAAACATGCAAGCCTTACAACAACTTTCGATTACCAGGATAAAGCAATGGTTTCTTACACTTATTATGCATTGCGCAATTTGCCTTACAATGTTTTGGTAGATGTAACGATTACGGCAAAAAAAAATATTGAGATAATTCCTGCAAGTGTAATGGAAGCGCCCGATGCCTTACGCGATGTACAGAATTATTATAATGAAATAGATAGACCGCATGTTACGTTGAGCTTGCT
>JALZAJ010000335.1 GCA_030948465.1 Bacteroidota bacterium | reverse complement strand
CAGGCAAACTAATGGTATTAAAATCAATTGGTTTAAAAAGAATAAACTATAATTTTTTTGAATGATTACCTTTAATATTTCCCACAAAGACACGAAGGTCACAAAGAAAATCTTAATGAATTTTAGCTCTTTGTGGGAAATAAACAAGATAAACAAATGGAAACTATACGTGTTAAACAGTAAAGTAAAAGCATGCACAATTTTGAGAATAGCCTGGAGTTTGCAAAACAGATGGACTTTGAGGATCCGTTGAAGACCTTTCGCGATCAATTCTACATACCTATAATTCATGATAAGGAAAGTATTTACTTCACGGGTAATTCTTTAGGCCTTCAGCCGAAAACGGCGCAGGAATATATTTTAAATGATCTTGAAGATTGGGCTAACTATGGCGTTGAAGGACATTTTAATGGAAGAAGACCGTGGATTAAATATCATGAAATGTTTCCTGAAAAGCTTGCGCCAATACTCGGTGCGCTTGAAGATGAAATCACCGTAATGAACCAGTTGACCATTAATTTACATTTACTACTGACTACATTTTACAGGCCAACAAAAGAACGTTATAAAATCATTTGCGAAGCAAAAGCTTTTCCTTCTGATCAATATGCGTTGGACTCGCAAGTGAGGCTTGCAGGGCTCCATCCCGATACCGCGATCGTTGAAATAAAGCCTCGTGAAGGAGAACATACAATCAGGAACGAAGACATTATTGACTCTATTAAGGAGCATCGCAACGAACTGCTGGTTGTAATAATCGGTGGTGTTAATTATTATACAGGCCAGGTTTTCGACATGGAAGCTATAACTGCTGCGGCCCATGAAGCAGGCGCTTATTGCGGTTTCGATCTTGCCCATGCTGTAGGAAACATAGAACTTAAATTGCATGATTGGAATGTCGATTTTGCATGCTGGTGTTCTTACAAGTATTTGAATTCGGGCCCTGGGTCTGTTGCGGGTGCGTTTATTCATCAGCGTCATTTTACTAATAAATCTTTACCAAGGCTTGCGGGTTGGTGTGGTACTAATAAAGAAAAACGGTTTAAAATGGAAAAGGAATTCGATCCAATTCCCACAGCCGAAGGATGGCAGCTTAGCACGCCTCCTTTGCTTAATATGTCTGCGCATAGTGCTTCCCTGGATATTTTTGAAGAAGCAGGTTTTGAAAATATTTTGACCAAACAAAAAAAATTGAGCGCCTTTTTATTATTTATTTTGGATGAGATAAACTCATCTTCATCCAAAAAAATGATTGAGATAATTACGCCACGAAATGAAAACGAACATGGTTGCCAGGTTTCGCTTTTAATGTTAGAGAAAGGGAAAGAGATTTTTGAATCATTGAAAAAAAACAGTGTAATTGTAGATTGGAGGGAACCAAATGTAATTCGCGTGGCGCCTGCTCCTCTTTACAATACCTTTGAAGATGTTTTCAGATTCGGAAGTGTTATCAAAAGCATGCTGCAATGACGGATATATAAAATCAAAGTTTTTATAAGTAGTAATGTACAAGCTCCCCTATTTTACGGAGGAAAACGAAGAAGTGGTTTTTGACTTCATGAATAAAAATTCGTTTGCAATTATTGCAGGTTATGACGGAAATTTTCCGGTGGCTACGCATGTGCCATTAGATATAAAAAAAGAAGGCAGGCAAATATTTCTCACCGGTCACATGATGAAAAATACGGATCATCATAAAGCTTTTTTGCAAAATGAAAATGTACTGGTAATATTTAATGGCCCTCATTGCTATGTGAGCGCTTCATGGTATAATAAAAAAGAAGTCGCCTCTACCTGGAATTATATTGATGTGCATGCCAAAGGCAAAATAAAATTTACTGATGAAGAAGGCACTAAAAAAATAATAGAAGCTATCACAAATAAATATGAAGGAATCGAAAGTGAGGCCGCCTTTCATAAATTGTCTATTGATTATGTTGACCGGTTAGTGAAAGCAATCATTGCGTTTACCATAGAAATTACAGCGATAGAAAACGTGTTTAAGTTGAGCCAGAACCATGATGCAGCAACCCGGGAAAGTATTATACAACATCTTAATGACCGTACAGATGAAGATTCTCATATGATCGCTAAAGAAATGGAGAAAAGACTTTAAGTTAATCACATAATGACAAGACAACAACTCATCAATTCAATTAAAGAAAAAAAATCTTACCTGTGTGTCGGACTTGATACAAGCATTGAAAAAATTCCAGGTTATCTTAAAGCATCTCCGGATGCAATTTTTCAATTTAACAAACACATAATTGATGCAACAAAAGATTTATGTGTTGCCTATAAAATAAACACCGCATTTTATGAAGCGAATGGTGCAAAAGGTTGGCAAGCTATGGAACAAACGGTGAATTATATTCCATCAACGCATTTTAAAATTGCAGATGCAAAACGCGGAGATATTGGTAACACATCATCTCAATATGCGAAAGCATTTTTCGAAGTTTTAAATTTTGATGCCATTACTGTGGCACCTTATATGGGAGCAGATAGTATACAACCTTTCCTGGAACATGAGAATAAATGGACGATAGTCCTGGGCCTCACCAGCAATAAAGGAAGTGAAGATTTCGAACAATTAAAAACAGGTGAAAATTATTTGTATGAAACCGTGATAAAGAAAGTGAGCGGATGGGGCAGCAGAGAAAACCTCATGTTTGTGGTTGGCGCTACAAAAGCTTCAGAGTTATCATCTATCCGAAAAATTATTCCATATAATTTTTTACTTATTCCTGGCGTAGGTACACAGGGCGGCAGCCTTGAAGAAGTTTCAAAGTGTGGACTCAATAACGATTGCGGACTTTTGGTAAATGCTTCACGGGCTATTATTTACGCAGGAAAAGGCGAGAACTTTGCAGAAGAAGCACGAAAGATCGCACATCATTATCAAAAAAAGATGGAGATCTATTTGAGTGAGATAGGTTGAATTGAGCTTTTCCATTTTCATGCTTACATTTGCTGCTGATAGAGAAAGTATGGTAAAGATAATTGCAGGAGGAAACTTCTATCAGACGCAAATCTCTCCTGGCGAATGATTCCAATTCTGCAACAAAATTTACTATTGCGAAGATTAAGTAAAACACAAGCAAGGCCAGTATCGTAAAAATAAAGTTTGAGTGTTTTTGCAATACGTTTATTGAAATTTTGGTGGTATGGGCGAAGGTGTAAACAATAAAATTTGTTTCTAATACGCTAAGCCATCTGCTGGGGATTGGTAGGAACGCCAACCATATTGCCGATTTCAGAAAAGTTAACCAACTGGCCAATCACGTCCTGCACATATTTCGAAGAATTGATGAAAAGTATTTAAATCGTCAACATTCAAAAGCTGGCGCACATCTCTCTCTCAGCGTAAGTTTTGAGGTAATCCTGGAGCCAGTTGGTAGCATTGAGTTTGCTCATCGTAAATACGCGGATAAAAACCTTTGAGGATATAATCCTCATAATTGGGTAAAGCAAAGTTCATGTGCCGGATTTCTTCGAGAGAGAATGGAAGTAAATTGAAAATAGCTACCCTGCCAGGCCTTGTGAGATGCTTTCCATCAACAGCAGGTTTTGTGACCGGAATAATAAACTGTTCTGGAATTTTTTCACGGTTATCACTTGTATAGTAGGAAAGCAAATCAGGGGCATATTGAACTTCATCTATAATGGTTTTACCACCGTTGTTTTGAAGAAAAGCTTTAGGGTCGCTCAACGCAAATTTGCGAATCTCAATGTCTTCCAGGTTGCGGTAGGCATGGCCCGGAAAAAGTTGCTGAATCAAAGTGGCATTAGCAAAGTGAATAAGGCAAATTGACCTTTTTGACACAGACATGAAAACGGTTGCCTGTTATAAACAAAGCCATAACAAAAAAGGGTCGCTGGATTATTTGTAAAAACCCTGAGATAAATTTGATTAAACAAAATCTATAAATGAAAATAATAACCTTCCTTTTATGCATTGCCTTGTCGCAACAAGGGTTTTCGCAATCGTATAAAAAAATTCATCGCAAGGCCATTGTTGTAGATACACACAATGACATCCTTATGAAGGCTGCTGACAAAGGAATAGTTTTCGATCAGGACCTCACCGGTAAAACACATAGCGATTTAGCACGCTGGAAAAAAGGTGGTTTAGACGTGCAAATTTTTTCTGTGTATTGTGATGGCGCTGCAAAAAACCCTTTTGCGTATGCTAACAGGGAAATGGATAGCCTCGATGCTGTGGTTGCACGCAATCCCGATAAAATTGTAAAGGTTGCCAATTACGCAGAACTGATGAATGTGGTGAAGCAACATAAGATAGCCGCAATGTTTGGTGTGGAAGGCGGCCACATGATAGAAGATGATTTGAAGAAATTAGATTCACTCTATAAGCGCGGTGCCCGGTATTTAACCTTAACTCATAATGTAGCACCCTCGTGGGCGACGAGTGCGGCAGATGAAACAACCAATCCAAACCTGCCACACAAAGGACTAACTGATTTTGGCAAGCAGGTAGTTCAGCGTATGAACCAACTTGGGATGCTCGTTGACGTTAGTCATGCCGGAGAACAAACTTTTTGGGATGTAATTAAGGTCTCTGCCAAACCTATCATTGCATCCCATAGTTCGGTTTACAGCCTTACTCCGCACCGGCGTAATTTAAAAGACGACCAAATTAAAGCGATTGCAAAAAACGGAGGGGTGATACAGATAAATTTCAATCCCGGTTTTATTGACAGCACTTTTGGCAAAAAAGAAATTGCGTTTTTCAAAGGACATGCGGCTGAAAAAGATTCGCTTCTTAAAAGTGGTATGGATGAATTTTATATGATGGATTACCTCTACGCTAAGTATGCCGGCGAGGGAAATAGTATGCGTCCGCCTCTATCTATGCTTATTGACCATATCGACTATATCGTAAAGTTAGTGGGCGTTGATTACGCAGGCCTGGGTTCCGACTTTGACGGCATTAACCTTACACCGCAGCAATTAAATGATGTTACAACCTATCCATTAATTACAAAAGCGTTGTTAGAAAAAGGGTATAGCAAAAAAGATATTACTAAGATTTTGGGTGGTAATTTTTTGAGGGTATTAAAAGCTAATGAGATAAAATGAAACTGTTAGAAAAAATAAAGACGAACTGCAAAGAATACCTTTTAAAATGTGTACGGTGATTTCTTACAATATGTTTTAAAACTTATAGTTGGAGAAATGTACCTCTTTTAAGTAGATTTCTCCAAAGATGCATTTTTAATATTATCATAATTGTTGGAGAAATGTTCTAAATTTATATAGATTTCTCCAAAGATAATTTTATGGAAGCAGTACGGAAATTGATTGGTCGTGAATATGAAATTGAAAAACTAAACAACATGCTGACACCCGGCCAGCCTGATTTCCTGGCTGTTTATGGCAGGCGCAGGGTTGGCAAAACATTCCTGATACGGCAGCATTTAAAAGATAATATCGTATTTGATTTTACAGGAACTAAAGCAGGCAAAGCAGAACAGCAATTGATTAATTTTTATGACGAATATGCAAAGCGAACCAAAATAAAAAAGCAAAGGCAGCCTCCATCTTCCTGGCATGAGGCGTTTGGCTTGCTGGCCGCTTATTTAAATAAGCTGCCAAAAAAGAAACAGAAGCATGTGGTTTTTATAGATGAGATGCCCTGGGCAGATACCCCAAAATCGGGCTTTGTATCTGCTCTTGAATTTTTTTGGAATCGTCATGTTTCCGGTATGGACAACATTTTGCTTATAGCCTGTGGCTCTGCGACGTCATGGATGAAAAAGAAATTGATTAATGCACGTGGCGGACTGCATAACAGGGTAACACAACGCATAAAACTGATGCCTTTTAATTTGCATGATACAGCCACATTTTTGGAAACACAAG
>JALZAJ010000295.1 GCA_030948465.1 Bacteroidota bacterium | reverse complement strand
TTTGTTATTTTTGCGCCATCGGCGATATATATAATGGTCATCACCTCTCTCATCTTATCAGAATAATTACCAGGCGCTTTGTGAATAGTGAATCCATAATGCCATGTGGCGTCACCGGCTTTCATTTCTTCAGCGCGGGTGACCGGGTAATTCTTTTTAGCAACAATATCATCAAATTCCTGTTCCGATTCATCAGAGATTTCTTTGTTCAATGCAAAGCCTGTGTGATAAGAACCGGAAGCAAAAGTGAGCATTCCCATCTCTACATTAATATCAACCAAAGGCATCCATAAGGTAACCGTATTATGTGTATCAAGGGGCCAGTAATATTGATCCTGGTGCCACGGTGTAGGGCCGCCGCCGGCTTCTTTAAATAATGCCTGGTCATGATAAATGCGAACATGGGCAACACCCAGCAGATCAGCGGCGATCTTTCCAAAACGCTTTGCCATCACAAACTTCTTTACATTTTCATCTCGCGTCCATAGATTCATAATTTGTAAAAAAGCTTTTCCGTATGTATCACGGTCTTCCATTTTTCTTTTTTCAGTATTGAATTTTTCGGCGGCTTCTAAAATGGCTTCGCGGTAAGGAGCCAGTTCTTCCGCGGAAATAATATTCCGGGTAAGGGTATGGCCATTCCTGCGAAAATCTTTTATTTGTTCTTCAGGAATATTTATGTAAGTGTCCAATGGCGGTAGTTGCAGTGTTTGCATAGCAATCGTTTTTTATTTAGAAATAAATGCCACGAATTGCACGAATTTTTTTTCATGAAGTTGTGGCGATGAAATGAAAATAAAGATTTAGAACTGAATGCAAACTAACAGCAAAGTATCAGGAAAAGAAATGCGATTATTGTTTAAATTGTGGATGATATTGTCCTGAATATTATTTATTCATTCAGGTTTAGATAAAATTCGCAATGAAATGCGGCCATCATTTGAATCAGTAAACACTTCTGAAAACACTTCCTTCCTTGTAAGAAAGTTTGAAGAAAAAAATTTTTCTGCGCCATATCATTTTCATCCGGAGCTGGAACTCACACTTATTTTAAAAGGATGCGGCAAGCGTTATGTTGGTTCACACATGCACGATTATTTTCCGGGTGATCTTGTTTTGCTTGGTGCAAATTTGCCGCATTGCTGGAAAACGGAAGACGATGCGGTAGAAAATTCCATATCGGTTGTCGTTCATTTTAATATAGATTTTTTAGGCGAAGATTTTTTTAAAAGACCTGAAATGAATACCATACATCAGTTATTGAATAATAGTAATTACGGCTTACAATTTACCGCCGGCAATAAAATTATAAAAGAGAGAATATTGTCTTTGTCAGATGAAAATAATTCATTCAAAAGGCTAATTATTTTTTTAGATGTGCTTCATGACCTTTCAAATGCCAGGTACGCAATTCTGGATAAGAAACGCTCGTACGCCGCTCTTTCCTATAACGATAAGCAACGTATAAATGAAGTGATAGCCTATGTTGTAGAAAATTTTCATGATTCCATTTCACTAAGGCAGGCGGCTTCAATTGCAAATATGACGTCGCATGCGTTTTGCAAATATTTTAAAAAGCTTACGAGAAAAACTTTTATAGAAGCCGTGAATGACTATCGCATTGATTTTGCAATAAGGCAACTTGTAAATACAAATAAATCTATTTCGGAGATCGGTTTTGAGAGTGGCTTTAATGATGTTTCTAATTTTCATAAAACTTTTAAAAGCCGTATGAAACTGAGTCCGCTTAGTTACCGGAATATGTTTAGAGAAAAGATCGGCTGAGTGAAACAATTTTTATCCGGGGGTTTACTTTGATGCAGTTCTCTTAATCTGCTATCATAACTGGAAGGAGTAGCCGCTTTGGGTATCATCAAACCTAATTCTAAAAGCTTTCAATTTGATCCTTATCAATAAAAATTGCAGGCAAGAAATTTTTGCTCTCATTTGTATTTTAAAAACTGACCTTTATTATGCGATCCAGTGAATACAAACTTCATCCCGATAATTCAGACCGATCTTAATAAGTTAATAATGAAATTGCTGCTTCTTTTTTTTGCGAGTGTTTATTTACGGCCTGCAGTTGGTCAGCAAACAACAGACCGGTTCCCCTTAAACAATCAATACCGGGTAGTTGCTAAAAATGAAAAACATACGCGTAAGTATGCAAACAGGCCACCGCTCAAAATTACTTACTGGGATAGCGATATAACCATTAAAGCCAAAGGGCGGCTGCTGTTTTATAACAATGACGAGATACAACTTCTTCCGTATAGAAACAGGGACATTATAACCATAAAGATTGCATCGATCGTGAGCATACAACGGTGGAACCGGCCGGGCAAGAAAGCTATAGCGATCCTTGCAGGCACAGGCGTTCTTGCTCTTGGGGTGGCTGCTTTAGCTGCCGATAGAAATTATTCAAACGAAATATTTGATGGATCCCTTCTTAGTTTGCTATTAGTTGTTTATGCTATTATCGATTTCTACTACATAGGTTGGGTACTGCCCGTTGTATTTATAAGTGAATGGCTTAGCGTGCGATCAGAAAAGAAAGGATATCATTTTTATGTGGAAGAAAGAAAGCCAATAAAAAACTGATACAATTTATAAAAAACTGTTTTTATTATGCAAATAAAAGATTACCTGTCGGACACGTTTAAATTCAATGATGCTGCCAACAAAATCGTGCTGAATAAAATTTATTTACTGGGGAAAAAAGAGGAATGTTTAAAGTTATTTAGCCACCTTATTAATTGCCAGTATAAATGGATGGCGAGGATCATGCAGGATCCGGGCTATGAAAAAATGAGCTGGTGGGAACCGGTTTACGAACTGGATAAACTGGAAGATGAATGGAATAAAAGTTTAGATATTTGGTTCAGCTATATCGCAGGCAAGACCGATGAAGAACTGTCAACCGAAGTAACTTTTACAGGCTTTGATAATTCGCAGTGGGCCGCAACACCTAAAGACATTGCGTTGCAATTGAATTACCATTCCATACATCACCGGGCGCAAATGCAAATCCTAATAAGGCAACAGGGAATTGAACCGGATTTTGTCGATTATATTGGAACGAAGTATAGAAAACTTGATTGATACCGGCAGAGAAATTGATTGCCGGAAATATTTTATGACCTGCAAATAATATCAGTATTTTTCTCTATGAAAAAAAATAGATCTCTAATACTTTTTGGATTTATAGTTGCCAAATTTATTCTTCAATATGCGTTGATAAGCCCTGCGTATGACTTGCAGCGCGATGAGTATTTACATCTTGATCAGGGAAGCCACCTGGCCTGGGGATATATTTCAGTTCCACCGCTAACCTCATGGATTTCTTTTGTTATCAAATTATTAGGAAACGGTTTTTTCTGGGTAAAATTTTTTCCTGCGCTTTTTGGTGCATTAACTCTCGTGGTGGTTTGGAAAATTATAGAAGAATTAAAAGGAAATCTTTTCGCTCTTGTGCTTGGTTCAACAGCAATTTTATTGTCTGTTATCTTGAGAATAAATATTTTATACCAGCCGAACTCTTTTGATATTTTCTTTTGGACACTTTCCTATTTTACCATCATAAAATATATTAATACTGAAAATACAGCATGGTTATATGCCGCAGGAATCGCCATTGCTTTTGGTGTGCTGAGCAAATACAATATTATTTTTTTGATAATTGGTTTAGTGCCTGCCCTTCTTTTGACCGAGCAAAGAAAAATTTTTCTCCGGAAAGAATTGTACATCAGTCTGGCCATTGCATTAATAATAATTCTGCCTAATCTTATCTGGCAGTATAAAAATAATTTCCCAACCATTCACCAGTTACAGGAGTTGGCAAAAACCCAACTGGTAAATGTGAATCGCTTTGATTTTGTAAAAGAACAGTTTTTGTTTTTTGTCGGCAGCTCTTTTATTATAATTGCCTCGTTTATTTCGTTTTTCTTTTATCAGCCTTTTAAAAAATATCGTTTTATTTTCTGGAGTTATGGTATCACCTTATCGCTCTTTATTTTTTTTAAAGCCAAATCATATTACGCTATCGGATTGTACCCGGTATTAATTGCAACAGGATCAGTATATCTTGAAAAAATATCGGCCGCAGG
>JALZAJ010000277.1 GCA_030948465.1 Bacteroidota bacterium | reverse complement strand
TCTCCCCGGCTCCGGATATAATCCACAACCTCTTTATGCTCCAGGAGGTAATTATTTATATCTTCTATACTTTGAAATTCTTCATGAGGTACTTCTTCTTTTGGAGTGAAGACATTTGGATGCTGGGGATTAAAACAGTTGATATAGGTAATGAATTTAAATCCCTTCACCCACTCATCTGCTCCCAATAAATTAAAATTAGTGGCGCTGATAAAATATACCGGCGTATCGTTAGTATAAAAAAAGCGGCGTATATCAGAGATGCCTTTGAGTTTTTTTGTTTTTGATAAGATTATTTCTTTCCTTGGGGAAACAACCATAGCTGATAGTTGTTGCTTTGTGTCTATGTTAGTATTTGTATCCATAATTATTTTTTTAAGCGTTTATAATTTCTTTTTTAGTTGTTACAGGCTGTGTTTTTCGAATTCTGGTAGCCATGACCTTCAGGTCGTGGGTTTCTGTTAACAGCCTCCATTGGCTTTAGCCAAACAGTTTTCTTAAAGTGGTAAGTTTTTTTTTTATATTTTTTTTGTTTAGTAAATCCTGCAATAAATATTTTTTTGGCTAAAGCCGGTGTTGCCTCTTTCTTTCCCACGACCTGAAGGTCGTGGCAACTAATTTTTTTAGCTGTTTATAACTTTGTTTTACTTTTCTCAATTGCTACGGCCTTCAGGTCGTGGACTTCTATAGTGATTAGGTATTGGCTTTAGCCAAAATAGATTTTAATTATTTTTTGAAGTATTAAGTATTAAATTTTTTGTTGTTCAATATTTTTTTGGCTAAAGCCGGTTTATATTTTTATTTTATCAACTAACTAAATTTTTAAGCGTTTACAATTTCTTTTTTAATTACTTGCGGCCGAACTTCTTTTTTTTCATGGCTCTTTCCATTGCCGTTAGTTTCATTGGCTTTTATTAATAGGCTTTTACTTTCAATTTTTTTATTTGTTTCATCTTGCAATGCTTCTTCTTTGAAAACACGCAACCCGAGTTCCGGGCGGTAGCCATGAATCTCTTTTACATCCAGCGCTAATAAAAAATCGAGTATTTCTTTTGTCATAACCTGGCCGGGAACCAGTACGGGGAAGCCCGGCGGATAAGGGATTACGAAGGAAGCTGAAATGATCTTTTTGCCTTTTTTCATTGTAGCATCACAATCCTGGAGCTTAATATACTCACAGGTATTTTCTTTGTAAGCAAGAAAATATGCCTTACGAATATTGCCTCCCGGTATGCCGGAAACAGGCCTGAAAAAATCGTGATAAAAGCTAAAATCCGGTAATGGTGGCGTATCGTGTGTTAACGAATGAATTTGATCTTCCAGTATTTTGCTCTCTTCACTATTAAGGGATTTTGAATGACTGTCCAGTTGATCTGCTATGTTGAGTAAACTGCTGATGAGATAGCTTACCGAACTTCGGGTAGTCCCTATGTTAGTCATTAACAAAACGGTGTTCCGGGATGTTTTGTTTACCTGGATGCTGAACTGATCCATAAGAAATTTATTCTTAAACGTATCCCCGTCAACGCCGGTTTTACCGATGTATAAATTGATCTTGGTAGGGTCAAGTACAAACTCATCTTTCTCCCAGGCGTTCTCGAGACGCTTCCAGCCTGTATCAGGATGATAATATTCCTGCTGCCCTGAAACCCTGTATTCATCGGGTATGAGATCCTTTATCGTAAGCACATAAAAATATTTCCGCAGCTTGGGATGGTCATTGATCTTAGCCCTTAGCAACATCGCCATCTCAATACTTTTTTCAACCAGTTCAAAACCTTCGAATGCTACCTGCCTGCGGCCAACATCTAACGAGGCAAGGATCTGGTAATTGGCTGAAGTGGAAGTGTGTGTCATGTACGCTTCATGAAAACTGCCCTCTGCTTTTTTCTCAAACTCTTCATCATAAATGTGGATCATAGAACCCTGCCTGAATGAGGAAAGGGTTTTGTGCGTTGACTGGGTGGAGTAAACCCTGATCTTTACTTTTTGCGGATCGGGCATTCCCGGAATAATAATTTCACCGGACTGGTTTTTTGCCAATTCTAAAACCTGCTTTTTGTAAAGTTCCTTATAGCTCTCGGTCTGATATTTTTCACACAATTTATTGGCAACAAACATAGCCGTTCGTTGCTTGTAAGTTGGCGTAAACGCTGCAAAGGCAAACCACGCTTCATCCCATAAAAAGATCATATCCGGTTTGATGGCCAAAATTTCTTCCATCACTTTTTCTACATTATAAACGAGTCCGTCAAACGTGCAGTTAGTGAGGATCACCATTTTTACTTTATCTAATCTGCCAAGTTCTTTTAATTGAAGCAATTTATCTTTTATGCTATTTAAAGGAACTGCGCCATACATGGAATATTTTTCCAGGGGATATGAATCGAGATACACTACGGTAGCGCCTGCAAGCACCATGGCGTAGTGATGCGATTTGTGACAATCCCTGTCGATCAGCACAAGGTCATCAGGTTCTACTAATGCCTGCAATACAATTTTATTTGATGTGGATGTTCCATTGGTTGAAAAAAAAGTATGCCTTGAACCAAATGCTTTGGCGGCAAGTTCCTGTGCTTTCTTTAAAGGTCCGGTTGGCTGCAACAATGAATCGAGCCCGCCGGTTGTTGAAGATGTCTCTGCCAGAAATAAATTTCTACCATAAAATTCCCCGAAATCATCAATCCAGTTTGATTTAAAAACAGAGTTTCCTCTTGACACGGGCATAGCATGGAAAACGCCTGTTGGTTTTTTACTGTACTCTTTCAGTGCGGTATAAAAAGGAGTTTCATACCGGTCTTTGATGCCGCGCAGTATGCTAAGGTGAAGTTCCTGTAGGTCTTCCTTGCGATAAAATATCCGGTTGAAATTTTGAAGAACATTGTCCGATAATCCATTCACCGGAGTATCCGTTACATAATAAATATCGAGTTCCGGTCTTATTTTTCTTATGGCTTCGCCTAATAATACCCCAAGATTTTCTTCGCTGCTGTTTTCATAATTCAAGTTCAAAACCTGTGAAATAAAAGGATCGAGCGTTTCATTGATATTTTTTGATTTGTATTTTATCCCGTAGCGAATAACACATGCCTGGATGTTGGAATTAAAAATAAGCGCTATAAGGCTGTCCTGGAAAGACTTTGCAAAAACGGTTCTATAAACAAACGGTTCTTTATCATCCTGAATATTTACAAGTTTATCTTTTATTTCCTGCTCTTCTTTATACGTTAGCTTATCTGTAAATAAAACCTCAAAATATTTTTTCCTGTTTCTCTTTACATTAGATAAATCCTTTTTTTGCAGGTTGATGGATCCAATGTGATCGAGAGCGCCGGGTTGATGCCTGAAGTCTTCACTTACCATTAGCCTTGTAATATCTGCCACGGCTTTTGACAGAAGCACATATTCTTCCTGCTTCGAAAGATTGTTTAACTCGTTGACTGCGTCAATGCCGGGGAAGGCCCAGTAAGGCTCAATGAACTTCAGGGTTTTTAAATTTTTATCAATTAAATTTTTATTCCCATGATGCTCGTCATGGTGCCGGATAACTTCGGATGTTTGTTTCTTCAGGTCCGACCAAAGTTTCATTCTGAACTGGTTAATATTATAATGCTGATTGCTGGTGAGATCCGGTTTACTGTTTTTTGCCATTGTAACGTTTTTATTTTTTAATTTTTTTCATGATCCATTCGTATCATATAATACAGAAGTTTGAAGCACCTCCGTGATCTGTTTCATATTCATGCGGGTCGGTTTTATAAGAGGGCCGAGGGTTTCCAGGTAAGGAAGTTTTTTATTTTTGTCATAAACATTAAAATCTATATTTCTATCACGGAAACTTTTAAGCGGCTGTCCCAGACGAAGAATTCCATTTTCACGGCTCCGGTCCACTCTTTCAATATCAATCTCCACAGGAATCATTTCTTCGCCTGTACTTGCCTGGTAGAGCACACGGCCATCGGGCCCGCATATAATAGAACGACCCGTACCTCCATCACTCAGGCCGTTTATATCGAATACATAACATTGATTCGTAGCCGCAGTTGCCTGCACGATGGCGAGCTCTACATCGCGGTCGATCGTGGCTGTTAGCGTTGGATGAAGAATTACATCAACACCTTGTACTGCGAGGGTGCGTGATGTTTCGGGAAACCATATATCATAGCAAATGGTTATTCCGAAGCGGCCAACATCGGGAACATCGAAGACCAAAAATTCATCACCGCCGGTTACACCCGTTTCGTATGGATAGAAAGGGAACAGTTTATCGTACCGTCCTACAATTTCTCCCTGCGGATTAATTACACTGGCCGTGTTAAAAATTTTATCTTCTTTTCTTTGAAACATGGTTCCCGGAATAAGCCAGATACCATGCTTTTTTGCTATTTCACAAAATTCATTTTCGATGATATTTGGAAAGGATTGCGCATGAGTTGTTAAGGGTCCATAAGCGCATAATTCGCTAAACATAACCATCTGCACCCATGGATAAACCGAAGTCAATACTTCAATTTTATGTTTCATCATGGGTACATTACTGTGGCCCGCTGATACGTGCATTTGTATTCCTGCTATTGAAAATGGTGTCATAATGAGGCCTCTCCCCTGAGCCCTCTCTCCGGATAGCTATCGGGAGAGAAAAACCAGACTTACGAGGCGTAAATTTTATTTTTATTTAAATATTTTTATTTAAAATTATTCTTACAATAAGTCAAAAACTTATTTGTAAATTTTTTGTAGTTCTTCTTCAATAATGTCGAGTCCATCATTTAAAGTTTCCTGCGATATTACCAGCGGGCTCAGTATCCTGATAACATTTTTGTAAGTACCTGCATTGATGAGCAAAAGCCCTCGTTGCAAACAGGCATGGATAATCGCAGTTACAAGTTCTCCGTCGGGCTGTGCCGGATCATTATTTTTTACAAACTCTATAGCCTGCATAGCGCCTAATCCTCTTACGTCTCCAATACATGAAAATCTTTCTTTCATTTGCAAAAATCTTTCTTTCACGATCTTGCTTATTTCCATTGCTTTTTCGTTGAGGTTTTCTTTTTCCATAAAGTCAATAGTAGCAAGTGACGCGGCGCAACATACAGGATTGCCTAAGTAAGTGCCGCCGATAGTGCCGGGCAATGCCGCATCCATAATTTTTTGTTTGCCAATAACGGCTCCAATCGGCATTCCTGAACCCATTGATTTGGCCCATGTAGAAATATCGGGCGTTACATTATAATGTTCAAATGCGCCCCATTTTCCTGTACGGCAAAAGCCGCTTTGCACTTCGTCAAAAATGAGTACAATGCCATGCCGGTCACAAAATTTTCGAAGGCCTGCTATATATTTTTTAGGAGCAACATTGAAGCCTCCTTCTCCCTGCACTAACTCGATGATCACAGCAGCTACGTTTTCAGGATTTACGGTGGAGTGTGCAGCATTCTCCAGCTTATTTAATTCCTGATTTATAAATTCATCTTCCGTTAATCCATTGCCATAATGATAATGATCCGGGAAAGGCAGGCGATATACTTCGGGAGCAAAGGGCCCGCAATTTATTTTGTAGTTGATCTTGGAGGTAAGCGTCATGGCCATCATACTTCGCCCATGAAAAGCTTCGGTGAAACAAATAACCGCCGATCGCTTCGTCGCTTGCCGCGCAATTTTTATTGCGTTTTCAACAGCTTCAGCGCCAGTGTTAGTCAGCATTACTTTTGTGTCATCCCCATGCGGAAGAATCTCTGCAAGTTTTTCACATAGCTCAATATATTTTTCATAAGTTGAAACATGAAAGCAGGAATGTATAAATTTTTCTGCTTGTTCCTGTATCGCCTTTATAACCGGCTCCGGGCAATGGCCTGCGTTTACAACACCAATGCCACCGGCAAAATCAATCAACTGATTTCCATCTGCATCTGTGATCGTTCCATCTTTTGCATGGACTATCGTCGTAGGGCAAAATATGCCGATGCCGTCGGCTACTATTGCTTTCCTGCGATTTAATAAGGTGTCTGTTTTTTTAAAAGTTAGATTCTTTTTTTCTAAAACAAGTGAAGGAGAATTCATAAATAGAGAGAAGTGTTTTAATGAAGCCCCGGTGATTTCCGGTTTCTGATTCTTATAAGTAAAGACTTATTCGAATAGAAAGAATATACTGTTTTATTGCCGGAATAAAAAATAAAGTTTAGAAAGATGTTATACCTGGGCAATAAAGAAGTAAGGGCTGGTTTAGATTTTTTAAATTTGCGGAAATAAAATTTTAATCAATATGCAAATTAGAATTAGCACACTTGCCTGTAAAAACAAAATCATTATTAAATATTGATTAGCAAATGTTAGATATATTGATTGGATACACTGCAAAAATTAGGTAGTTTAAAATAAAAAGAAAATAATTTATTATGAAATTTAAAGATGCCACCAAAAATGAAATTGAAGACATCATGCAAAATGCATGGTGTGCTTTTCATGTATATAGAAAATTAAGTTTGAAACAACGTTCCGATTTTATGAAAGCAATAGCTGTTGAATTAGAAGCTTGTGGTGATGACCTTATTCGTGTCGCGATGCAGGAAACCAATCTCCCGGAACCACGATTAAGAAATGAACGGGCAAGAACTATTTTTCAATTGAACAGTTACGCCGATGC
>JALZAJ010000524.1 GCA_030948465.1 Bacteroidota bacterium | reverse complement strand
GAACGCTGTTATGTAAAAGACAATTTAGAATTAACCTCACAGCTTATGAAGTACGTAAAAGATTGGAGGCAGGGCAAACTAACGCCGAAGGAAAAAAAACTGTGGATAGCATCGAACATAATTCCCCATTCGTTGATAATGGGAATGAAAAAAATAAAAAATACAATCAATATTCTTTGAGGATCGCATTTATATCATGTGAATATCCACCTGCCAAAGGTGGCATCGGCACCTATGTAAAGCAGATAGCAAAAGGCATGGCTGGCTTGGGTTGGGATGTGCACGTATTTGCAGGTGGAAAAAAAGATTTCGCTTCGGAACATACAGAACTTTATCACCTCCACCGGGTTGAGTGTGAAACCGGGAATGACTTCAGGCATAAAGTTGTTGCGGCATTTTCATCTCAACATTCCTTACTGCCTTTTGATTTAATTGAAAGTCCTGAAATAGATGGAAATGCGTGGGAGATAAAAAAAGCCTACCCCGAAATACCTTTGATAGTGCGTTTACATGCATCAAGCTATATAGTTGAAAAATTCAAAAGAAGTTATATTTCTTTTCTCGCAAAATTGCGTTTTGTTGCAGGTTCCATCAGGCAGTTTAAATTTGATTTAGGTTATTGGCGACCATATGATAAGTTATCCGATCCCGATTATCAATTTACATTATTGGCAGATTATATTACAGCACCTTCTGAAGTAATGAAGCAGTGGGCGGTAAAGTACTGGAAAATTCCATCAAATAAAATTTTAGTAATTCCGAATATTTTTTCTGCGCCAGCAGCATTATTAAATATTCCTATTGTTGAGGATTCAAAATACAAACGCATCGTTTTTTTTGGGAGACTGAATGTGTTGAAAGGATTGGTGAATGCAACAATAGCTGTAAAGAAAATTCTGAAAGAATATCCAGAATGGCAATTCAGGGTTATAGGTGACGATGAACGGGGCCCAAATATTAAGATAAGCATGCGAAACTGGATGAAGCTTCAATTAAAAGAAGTAGCCGGGCAGGTAGAGTTTAGAGACGGTATGGCATATGAAGAGTTGCCAGGTGCGATTGAAGAAAGTGAAATTATTCTGTTACCCAGCTTGTTTGAAAGTTTTTCCTATACCTGCATAGAAGCCATGGCTGCCGGTAAAGCGGTAATAGGTAGCAACAGGGGCGGCATGGCAGATTTGCTGGAAAACGATAATAGTGGTATTCTTATAAATCCTGATAAGAGCGGAGAGATTTATCATGCTGTAAAAAAATTGATTGATAACAATGTATTAAGGTTTCAGTTATCGCAGAACGCAAGGCAAAGAATTCTTCATGAATTTAGTGCCGAAAAAACAGGAACCGAATTTAAAAGATTTTATGAAAAAATAAATGGCGGAAAAATTTCTTTGCATAATTCCGGAGCTGTTGCTGAAATTTAAATGTTATCATTAAGAAAAATAGTTAAGCATTTTGTGTACTGGTATATTAATAAACCATTGGATCAAATAAAAATGCGTACCTATTATCTTAAGCCATTAAAAAAATGTACCCGGATAAATTGCGAAATACATAAGTTACAAAATGAAAGTATTGACCTGGTAGTTGTAAGTTTCAATAATGCAAACCTCGTTAAACTACAAATTCAACAAATCGAAAAATATTGCCTGGATCCTTACCAGCTAACTATAGCTGATAACTCAACCGATGAAAAAAAATCATTCCTTATTTATACCATTTGTAAGAAAAAAAACGTCGGCTATATCAGGCTTCCAAAGCAAAATAAATTTTCCGGATCTTTTTCCAACGGGATTGCCATTAACTGGATGTATTTGAATTTTATAAGAAAAAGAGAACCAAAATATTTTGGTTTTTTAGACCATGATATCTTTCCGGTTTCTTCTTTTGCAGTAATTCCAAGATTGAGAACTCAAAAATTTTATGGACTCAGGCATTATGGGATCAATAAAATAAATGAAAATGTTTGGGATAGTAATTCGCCTGAATATTGGTATTTGTGGGCTGGCTTTTGCTTTTATAATTACCAGGCTATAAAAAATACTAAGATTGATTTTACTCCTTTGTCGTCAGGTAAAACATTTTTTGATACAGGCGGAAGTAATTTTTTATCTCTCTATTCCTCTGAAGATGTTTCAAAACTATGCTTTCCTAATTGGGAAAGAATAAAGATCAGGGAAGGTGAGATAAGGCAATCTGATTATGTAGATTTTATAGATAATAAGTGGGTTCATACCATAAACGGATCCAACTGGATGGAAGTAAGTGGAAAAGACGCTATCATCGAAAAAACTTTATTACAATTTGAGAATAACATTCACAAGGAATAATCAATAATTGCATTGAACAACGACACAGATAATAAAACAAATGTTTTTCATTTTACCAACGGAAGTGGTGGTGGCGTGTTTTCTGTGATCAGTAATCTCCTGCGCTTTTCAAAAAATAAAAACATTCGGAATCATGTAATTTTTACAATAAATAAAGAGACTAACCCTTGTTTTACTCT
>JALZAJ010000165.1 GCA_030948465.1 Bacteroidota bacterium | reverse complement strand
GAAGAACAAAAGTTTGGCGTAGCTGCAAAAGAAAAATTAAAATTGATACGCACAACGGTGGATTCTCTCACACTAACTGCTACGCCTATCCCACGAACGCTCCAGTTCAGCTTAATGGGAGCAAGGGACCTGAGCATAATAAATACACCTCCGCCAAACAGGCAACCGATTCAAACGGAAGTCCACGTGTTTAACCAGGATTTTATAAGGGATGCCATTTATTACGAAACAGAAAGAGGCGGCCAGGTATTTTTCATTCATAACCGGGTACATGGCCTGGCAGAAATGCGGGGGTTCATACAGGGATTATGCCCAGACCTCAGCATTGCTTATGCCCATGGCCAAATGGAAGGTGATAAGCTTGAGGAAACAATCCTTGATTTCATGGACCGCAAATATGATGTGCTGCTGTGCACTAATATTATCGAAAGCGGAGTGGATATTCCTAATGTAAATACGATTATTGTAAACAATGCTCACCAGTTTGGACTAAGCGATCTTCACCAGCTAAGAGGAAGAGTTGGACGAAGTAATAAGAAGGCATTTTGTTATTTGCTGGCACCGCCCATGAGTACCTTACCAGCAGATAGCCGCAAGAGACTTACTACCCTTGAGCAATATAGCGACCTCGGAAGCGGATTCCAGATTGCCATGCGTGACCTGGATATACGCGGCGCCGGTAATATGCTTGGCGGTGAACAAAGTGGCTTTATTGCTGAAATTGGTTTCGAAATGTATCAAAAAATACTTGATGAAGCCATTCGTGAATTAAAGCGAAAAGATTTTAAAGAACTGTTTAAGGAAGAAATTCAGAAGCAGGATGATTTTGTATCCGACTGTACCATTGATACCGACCTGGAAATATTAATTCCCGATGAATACGTAGAAAGCATTACCGAAAGGCTCAGTCTTTATTCGCGACTTGACAATTGTGAAACAGAAAAAGACCTTGCAGATTTTCATACGGAAATGGCAGATCGTTTTGGTGAAATTCCACCGCAGGTTGAAGATCTGTTTACAACGGTGCGGTGTCGTAAAATTGCCGTGGAGCTTGGGTTTGAGAAAATGATACTAAAGGACGAAACACTCAAATGCTTTTTTGTTGCGAATCCTGACTCTGCTTTTTTCAGCAGTACGACTTTTGAAAAAATCCTGGATTTTATTCAAACCAAAACAAACAAGGCGAAACTAAGGCAGGCAGGTAAAAATGGTATTTTAATAGTTAAGGATATCCGCAGTATGAGTGAGATGTATGATTTTTTACAACAGGCAGAAAAAAACCTGGATTGAACTTTCAGCAAGAAAATATTTGCATTACTAAAAAGCGATATAGAAAAACCTCTATATCGCTTATTTAAAACCTCTTTTATTAGCTTTTACCAACCTTTTTTTGCAACACCATCCTTTATAGCCTGGTTAGCATTTGCTTCACTAAGCATAGTGGTCATTTTGTTTCCTTTGCCATCATTTCCCTGCGCCATATAGCCTCCGCGTGAAGTTTTAGTAATTACTGCATCCTGCATTGGTACATTTTTCTCTTTGGTTTTCATGCAATACGCTGTTATCATTTTTGACATTTTAATTGGGTTTATAGTTTACAAAATTTGTTTTAAGCCCAAAGTCAATTGACAGTGGATGGTCAAATTTAGCTATTTATACTTATTTACGCTGGATTATTTGCCAAAACCAGCTTGAAATCAATTCATGAATGAGTTTTTGATTTTGGCGAGAAGTACATTCAATTGATACGAAAAATACATTTCATACGAATACTCCAGCTTTTTCTCAACAAAATCATAATAAGGGCTAAACCTAAAATCAAAATTTCCATTACGGAAAAGCTGTTTATCATAAATAAGGCTAACAAGAAGCAACTGGCGATGTCTCTCGGTAAGCCCGGGATATTTTTCAGAAACAGAACTAAATAATGAGTTGCCCCGTGGATTAATAAAACCTTCACTGTTCCAATACCTCGTGTCCAGGTCAAAGTACTTGAATTTTAATAAAAGGTGTGCCAGGTAAGCATTCCCTTCATTAAAAGGCTGCACTTTAGTTCCTGAAATATCTTTATAATTCACATAATAATTGTCTAAGATGATTTTTTTAAGAAATTGATTGCCTAAATTAAAGGCAATGGAAACACCCAAAGCATCATCTACAATAGATGTAAGCGGTATCGAACTTGAGTCTATTTGACCACCTTTATGCGTGTACAATAACTGCAATGGAATTTTTATCTCTACCTTATCATTGCTGAGTATATTAAATTTTGACAAATATCCTATATCAAATTGTTCCTTAAACGGATCACCGAGATGAATAGCTCTTCTCCAGTTTATAAAAAAATCGTGCTCATAACTTTTCGTATTAACAAAAAACTGAAATCCATTTTCGAGTCTTTCGTTAATAAGTAATTTGTAATCGTAAATAGGTTCAACGTATCCATGATTGGTATTTCCTTCAAGAGTTCCAAGAATATAAGACGATTGTTTTGCTTTGTATTTTACCGAAAAGGTGGGAAGCAGTGAGGTGTAACCATTTCTTCCAAACTCCTTTTGAAGATACACTCCGCCTTTAATGACAAATCTTGAGTTAGGCTGATATTGAATCTCCGGAATAAGCTGGTAACCAAATAGCGTTCCGCTAAGAGGGATTTTTGTAAAATATTCTGTATTATAAATATAGTTGAGGTTGTAAATATTTAGGGAAAGCTTTTGGCTATCGGCAGGATTTATTTCAATCCTATTTTTAAATACCGGATAATCGATCTGTGCGATTGTGCTAACAGACATGAACATGAAGATCAGGGGTATAAAACTCCTGCAGGCAAGCTTCATAGTAAACAGATTTTAAAATTCATCTGGAATGAAAAATTATACATCCAAGCGGGCATATTTGGCGTGAGTCTCAATAAATTCTCTCCGGGGAGGCACTTCATCGCCCATAAGCATACTGAATACCCGGTCTGCTTCTGCTGAGCTGTCAATAGTAACCTGCTTTAAAGTACGGGTTGCCGGATTCATGGTTGTCTCCCACAGTTGCTCAGAATTCATTTCACCAAGACCCTTGTAACGCTGAACATGAACACTTTCTTCTTTTCCGCCGGCCACCTGTGCAACCCATGCTTTTCGTTCTTCATCGTTCCAGGCGTATGCCTGCTCTTTTCCTTTCTTTAAAAGATACAAAGGTGGTTGTGCAATGTAAACGTATCCTTGTTCTACCAATTCTTTCATATACCTGAAAACGAAGGTAAGTATGAGCGTTGCAATGTGGCTTCCATCCACATCTGCATCCGTCATAATGATGAGTTTGTGGTACCGAAGCTTGCTTATATCTAATTCTTTGGGGTCTTCTGCCGTGCCGATTTTTACTCCAAGCGCTGTAAACATATTCCTTATTTCTTCATTGTCGTAAATGCGGTGTTCCATGGCTTTTTCAACATTAAGAATTTTACCGCGCAAAGGGAGTATTGCCTGGAAACTTCTGTCCCTTCCTTGCTTGGCAGTACCACCTGCGGAATCTCCTTCCACAAGAAAAATTTCGCACCGGAAAGGGTCCTTATCACTGCAGTCCGCCAATTTACCCGGTAATCCGCCGCCGGTAAGTACACTTTTACGTTGTACCATCTCGCGGGCCTTCTTGGCAGCGGCTCTTGCCTGTGCCGCCAAAATAACTTTTTGTATTATCGTTTTGGCATCTTTTGGATTTTCTTCAAGATAAGCCACCAGCACACGGCTAAGGGTAGAATCAACCACTCCCATCACATCGCTGTTGCCAAGTTTCGTTTTGGTTTGACCCTCAAATTGCGGTTCCGGAACTTTTATTGAAATGACCGCGCTAAGGCCTTCCCGGAAATCGTCGCCCTCAATCTCAACTTTTGCTTTTTCAAATAAGCCTTCCTTTTCACCATAACTTTTAAAGACACGGGTAATGGAGCGCCGAAATCCTGAAACATGCGTTCCTCCTTCGATTGTATTGATGTTATTCACATAACTGAAGAGGTGTTCCTGGTAACCGGTATTATAAATCATTGCCACTTCTACGGCGACATTACTAACCGCATCATGACCATCACAATATATAACGGTAGGCAGCAAAGGTTGACGACTGCCATTTTTATCTATCAACTCAACAAATTCTACAATTCCGCCTTCGCTATAAAAAGTTTTTGAGTATGTTTTCCCGTCATCATCTTTTTCGCGAAGATCATTCAGTACAATGCGAATATTTTTATTCAAAAAAGATAATTCCCTGAGTCGCCCTTCAAGAATTTCCCTGTTATATTGTGATACTATAAAAATGGACATGTCGGGCCAGAATTGAATCGTGGTGCCGGTAGCATCGCTTTCTCCAATCTCACGTACCTGATATTGCGGAATTCCCTTTGCATATTCCTGTTCAAAAACCTTACCCTCCCGGTTTACCACCACATGAAACTTCGTGCTTAATGCATTTACGCAGCTTACTCCCACGCCATGCAGGCCACCACTAACCTTGTACGTATTTTTATCAAATTTTCCACCTGCGTGCAGTACGGTCATGACCACTTCCAAAGCGCTGCGATTTTCCTTCTTCATAATGCCGGTAGGAATTCCGCGGCCGTCATCGATAACTGTAATTGAGTTGTCCTCGTTAATAGTCACCACTATATTTTTACAGTATCCGGCCAGCGCTTCATCAATTGAATTATCAACTACTTCATACACCAGGTGATGCAACCCTTTATTACCAACATCCCCAATATACATCGCGGGTCGTTTTCTTACAGCTTCCAGGCCTTCAAGAACCTGGATACTGTCTGCGCCATAACTATCTTTTTTCGGGGTAATAACTTCTGCTGTTTCTGCTATCATATAAGAGGGTAAATCACTGTTAAAACTGTAAAAATTACAATCGTGCAAAGGTACGGATAATCAAGGCAAAAAATGCTTAAAGAAACAACACAGTACTGCCATCATTTGCCAACACCATTGAAAGCTTTTACTGCCAAAGTCAAATAGCAGATTATGCGAGATACTAAGATTTATAAATTTTTTCTACCGGTAACTCGATATTGAAAAGAGTGAGATTTATTATTTCGTTCAATTGTGTGTATGAGAACATATTCCATTCGCCATTTTCTTTACTATTGCATAAAATAAGGCACTTCTGAGCCTCCACAACAAGATAATATTTTAAGGTGCTTATTTTACGGTATTGAATGAATTTGTCTATCAAATCTTTTGTTCTCGTTGTTTCACTAAGCACTTCTATAATTAATTCCGGCTGAAACTGAACATACCGGTTTTCCTGGGTTTTAGGCTCTTTGGTAATAAAAATGTCAGGATAGTAATATTGATTTTCGTTTTCAATCTTCACTTTCATGTTTTCAATATAAACCTCATAACCTTTATCCTTTAGTAAATTTTCTAACAGCCTCAAAAGATTTTTGCAAATTTTATGATGTTCTCTTGATGGTCCTGACATTTCAATTAGGTTTCCGTTTATGAATTCGTGCCTGATCTCTCCTGATTCTTCTAGTAAAAAATATTCCTGAACTGTATAAATTTTATTTAATTCTATTGATTTCATGATACATCAAATT
>JALZAJ010000148.1 GCA_030948465.1 Bacteroidota bacterium | reverse complement strand
TGATCCTGAAATAATACATGCCATCGCATCGCACGGCCCTTATCATTTTGGTGTGGAACCGGAAACGAAAATGGATAAAATGCTGTATGCATTTGATGAATTGTCCGGGTTGATTCATGCCTATTCTCTAATGCGTCCGGAAGGATATAAAGGAATGGAATTGAAAGGCGTAAAAAAAAGGCTGAAAGAAAAATCTTTTGCCGCCAATGTTTCACGCGAAGAGATCGGGGATGCGTGTAACAGGGCGGGGATTTCTACCGAAGAAATTACTAACTTTATAATCGAGCATCAACATGCGGTTGAATAGCTTATACCCATTGCATCAGCACCTCGAATATTACTGAAGAAATAACAAGGATTAAAAAAGATAAATCTATTTATAACTTTAAAAATCCCGGTTATGAAAAAGAAAATTGCGATCATTTTTCTGGCGCTTTTGTCTCCCATACTTTTGTTAGCGCAGAAAGATTATAAGGTTGTATTTGATCTCACGAGCAATGATACCATGAATCATAAAGCCGTAATAAGATGGACAAATGAAATTGTAAAAGCATCGAAAGATGCACAGGTGGAAGTGGTGTTTTATGGGAATTCGTTAGACATGGTGCAGAAAGACAAATCGGTAGTCGCAGATGATATTAAAAAACTTGCTGCAAACAAGAACGTCTCTTTTAAAGTTTGTCGTGTTGCCATGAAAGCGCATAACGTTGACGAGAGCCAGCTAATTCCCGGCGTTGAAACCGTACCGGACGGCATTTATGAAATTGTTACCAAAGAAAGAGAAGGGTGGGCTTATATAAAAGGCATCCGTTAAACAGGAATCTATTTCACTTTAATTTTAAATTTTATGGCTGAACTAAAAACGAAAGAGACTGATGAAGGCGTTGAAAAATTTCTGAATACAATAGAAGATGAAACGAAGCGGGAAGATTGCTTTGCGATTGCTGAAATAATGAAGCAGGTGACCAGACAAGAGCCCAAAATGTGGGGCGCCGCAATAGTAGGTTTTGGCAGTTATCATTATAAATATGAATCCGGCCGCGAGGGCGATATGTGCATGACAGGATTTTCACCCCGCAAGCAGGCGATCACGTTATACCTAAGCGGAGCGATAAAGTCGGAAAAGGATTTACTTCAAAAATTAGGAAAGCATAAAACCGGCGAAGGCTGCCTGTATATAAAAAAACTTAGCGATGTAGATACCAAAGTTCTGAAACAACTTATTAAAACATCGGTTGATTTGCTGAAGAAAAGATCAAAATAAACGCGTCATAAAATTTTTTCCGAACCGTGAATATTCCTTACCATGGCAAATAATATCGTGCCTATATTTGATGGTTCTCTTTTACAATCTCTCTTCTGTACCACATAATTTTTTTTTTAAATATTTTTTGTCCAAAAATATTAACCTCGTTCGTCTTTAGCGTATTATCTATTTTTAATCATTAATAAATAACATCATGGACAAAAATTCAAACTCACTCAACTGGTTTGAGATCCCAGCTCTTGATATGGCAAGAGCAACCAAATTTTATGAAGCCATTTTCGGCATTAAAATGGAAAACATGCAGGAAATGATGGGGATGAAAATGAGCGGCTTTCCCGCCGATATGGGGAACGGAAAAGTAAGCGGGGCGCTGGTACAAAGCCCTCAGCACAAGCCATCAATGGATGGTTGCGTAATTTATTTAAACGCGAATCCAAAAATTCAAACGGTTATTGACCGTATTGAAAAAGCGAAAGGAAAAGTATTAATGCCTAAAACCCAGATCAGCCCCGAGATTGGTTACATGGCTTTTTTTACCGACACAGAAGGCAACAAGGTGGCATTGCATGCACAGGAATAACAGCCGCCAAAGATTGATGAAATGCAGAGCTGCGAAAGATTGAAATCCGTTTATAACTTTTTGAGAATCCCGTCGGAAAGTTTCGGATTATAACCGGCATGTTTTTAAGAATGAAATACGTTTCAAAAAAAGCTTTATCAATGTGTCTTAATTGGCAAAGCTCATTCGTCATGTTTAGAAAACAACAAGAACGTAAACTTTTAAAAAATTAAAAATGAACAAC
This sequence comes from Bacteroidota bacterium, assembly GCA_030948465.1. Taxonomy (GTDB): domain Bacteria; phylum Bacteroidota; class Bacteroidia; order Chitinophagales; family Chitinophagaceae; genus Ginsengibacter. The sequence continues at coordinate 2,190 of JALZAJ010000148.1, read as the reverse complement.
TCAGTCTATCAATCAAAAATTATTTTCAACATGAATGAACGTCTTTTCAACAGCGCATTGGAAGACATTAGCGAAGATCAGGCGAAGGAAAGAATTACAGGGCATGTGAATCCTGTTAATTGGATAGCGGCACATACGGTTTGGGCACGTTACAATACTTTAATGTTTCTTGGCAAACCTGCCGGTAATCCCTACAACGACCTGTTCGAAAATTTTAAAGCGTATGATGTATCCCTGAAGTATCCTTCGCTTGCAGAGATAAAAGCCGAATGGAATAAAGCTTCTGCCTTACTGAATGAGGCGCTGGAATCAGTTTCAGAAGAGCATCTTGCAGCAGATTCTCCCCTTAAAAGCCCCATCGGTGATTTTACAAATGGAGGTACTATTGCATTTCTGGCGCAGCATGAAAGCTATGATATCGGGCAGTTAGGATTGCTAAAAAAATTCTTTACAAAAAAAGCAATGAGTTATAATTAATAAGCAGGCGAAATTATAAATATTTGCATGGTTGATGTTACAACAAAAATCACGATTGCCGCCCCCGTTAATGAAGTAGCGGCGTTCGCAGCCGATCCTGGAAATGCACCCCGATGGTATAAAAATATAAAGTCAGTAGAATGGCTTCCTTACGGACAAGCAGGAGAAACATTAAAGACGTTACGCGTTGGATCGAAGATTGCATTCAGGGCAAAATTTTTAGGGAAAGAACTTGCTTATATTTATGAAATAGTGAACTATGTTCCGGAACAGCTACTTGTTATGCGCACGGATGAAGGCCCGTTCCCTATGGAGACAACTTACAGATGGAAAGTGATCGATGATAACACCTGCTCCATAACGCTACGAAATACCGGAAAGCCATCAGGCTTTTCAAATTTACTTGCGCCATTTATGGAAATGGCCATGAGCCGCGCAAATAAAAAAGACCTGAATCTTTTAAAATCGATCCTTGAAAAAAAGCTCAATTAAAAAAACAATTAAAATGAATTCAATGAAAGAGTATTTATTATTATTCAGAGGTGGCCGGGAAGAAATGGAATCTTCATCACCGGAACAATCTCAGGCACACATGCAACGCTGGATGGATTGGATGGGCAACCTGGGCAAAGAAGGAAAATTTGTAGGAGCACAACCTTTAAACAAAGAAGGGAAAACCGTTAGTGGAAATAAAAAAGTTATTTCGGACGGCCCTTTCATGGAAGGCAAGGAAATGGTTGGAGGCTACCTCATTTGTAAAGCGAATACGCTTGAGGAAGCTGTTGAAATTTCAAAAGGATGTCCTCTTCTTGAGTATGAAGACGGGGTAGTTGAGGTAAGAGAAATTCAGGAACTAAAAATGTAAATTTATATACCACAATTCCGGATCCGGACAAAAATGCTTCGATAAATAACGGGCGTTGTCTTTATTAATTTTAAAAAATAATTATGGCAAAAGAAAATAATGCGGGAACTAAAGAAAACCCCTGGAAACTGAAAACACCGCCGGGCACATCGGATTATGAAATGTATAAGGAGGTGAAAGACGGTAAAGAAATTATCGTATGCACTGTTGGCAAAACGGTTTTGCATTATGATGCCAGATGCATAAAAGACTTGCATGCCATGCTTAAAAAACATGGCGACTGGATGGAGCTTGGAAGCGCTGATGAGCAAAAGGCAGTAAAGGAAGGAACTGTTGAAGCGTGGGGACGCTCTGAAAAAAATCCGGCGGGAGGATGGTATGGATTAAAAAAGGGGTTGCGGGGCCGCTTTGGAATGTACGTGCCACCGCTTTTAGAAGCGCTTGGGTTGGCCGAAGTTGAACACAATCCAAAAAATAATCGCATGAAAGCTTTGTAGTCAAATTTCCATTTACAGTTTTGCTCATCTTTAAACAGGGCGACAAGGAACTATAATACATCGTGCATCCGGTATAATTTTACGTGAAATAAAAATTTGTGCATTCAGCCAGTGAACCTGTTCAGCGACTTACCGAGCATCTTTTTCGAAATGAATCGAAGAAGATGATCTCAGTGTTGGCGAGAATTTTTGGCACAGAAAATCTTGAGACCGCCGAAGATGTCGTGCAGGATACGTTGCTGCAGGCGATGCACATTTGGAAGATGAAAGGCATCCCGGATAATCCCTCGGGCTGGCTGTTTCGCGTTGCAAAAAATAAAGCGATAGACATTATCAGGAGAAACAAACATT
>JALZAJ010000125.1 GCA_030948465.1 Bacteroidota bacterium | reverse complement strand
TTATAGCCGATTTGAGAATTATAGTATCCAAATAAATTATTGCGTAAATTTTCCAATTGCTGTTCTATATGAGGATCACCGCTTCCCAAAATTAAAAAATTCATTTTACCCTCCATATAATAAATCGAATCCGCTATTGCAGCAGGTAAAAGGTCTGCAGCTTTTTCTCCAACAAGTCTTCCGATAAAAACAATAAGAGGTTTATTTTCATCGAGATTAAAATGATCGCAGAGTACCTTTTTATTAACAGCCTTTCCGGTCTTAAAATCTTCCACACTAAAATTTTCTTCAATATATTTATCACTTTCAGGATTCCATACATCAGCGTCAATTCCATTTAAAATTCCATAGCATTTACCTCTTTCGTATTCAAATAACATTTCCAGCCCATTCGCATCATGGCGCAATTCTTCCAGGTAACCGGGACTAACGGTATTGACTTTGGCAGCGCATTTTATTCCGCAGGCGAGCGGATTTATCGTTTTTTCCCATTCAAGCAATCCCCATTTATAAGGGTCCCATTCCGGCAGGAAGTTGGACTTGCTCCAGTCCATCCAGCCCTGGTATTGCGCATTATGAATTGTAAGCACTGTTTTTATGTAAGACAAATGCCGGTAGGCAAAACAATTTTGCATCATAAAAGGAATAAAGGCCGCATGGTAATCGTGCACATGCACAACATCCGGCTTATGATTCCATTTACTTATCCAGTCAACCACAGCAACCTGAAACGCGGTAAATCGCATGGAGTCATCATCATATCCATATATCTTTTCGCGGTCAAGTAAGCCATAAATGTCCACGAGGTATAAATCGAAGCCTAAGATATTATTTGATTCTTTTATAATTGTATAATCAAACCAATAATTAGCAACGCCAAATCCGCCCTTATGCACCACATCAAAACTATTTTCAAACAAAAATTTTGTACGGTACATGGGCATTACGACCTTGGCGGTGTGGCCCAGCTTGTTTTGATATTTTGGTAAAGCGCCCACTACATCTCCAAGTCCGCCTGCCTTTGCAACAGGATAACATTCCGCGCTTACGTGTAATATTTCCATACGTTCAAAATAAATTGGTTCAAATTAAGCATCATTTTGCGATTAAAAAATTATTAATGAAAATTGATACCTTGAAAAAATAAAACTATTTTCATCAATTATTTCCAAATTATTCTCATATTAAAAACGATTGTAAATGACTCAAAAGACAAAGTGGTCTCAATTTAGTATTTTAATTACCGTGTTTTTTTTCTGGGGTTTTGTTGCTGCAAGTAATGATATTCTGATCCCGGTTTTTAAAGAAAAACTGCATCTTGAGCAATGGCAATCGCAAATGATTTCTTTTGCATTTTATTTCGCCTATACGGTGGGGTCTATCATTTATTATTTTATCTCAAAAGCTACTAAAGGAGGTGATATATTAAATAAAATCGGTTACAAAAACGGCATCGCTTTGGGACTGGTTATTTCCGCCTGTGGCGCATTACTTTTTTATCCAGCCGCTGATAACGCATCCTTTGCATTATTAATTTCCGGATTGTTCATAATAGGATTAGGATATTCGTTACAGCAAACTGCCGCAAACCCTTTGGCAATTGCAATGGGCGACCCTAAAACCGGTTCTCAAAGATTAAGCATGGCTGGTGGTGTTAATAATTTTGGAACCACCATAGGACCTGTAATTGTAAGCTTTGCAATATTTGGCAAGTTAGCTATAGATGGAACTCCCAACGTGGCAAGTATAAGCTCCGTTAAAACACCCTATCTTATATTAGGAATCTTGTTTTTAATAGTGGCGCTTATTTTCAAATTTTCTAATCTTCCTAATCAAATAGAAACACCTGAAGGCGATGAGAGCAAGGTTGCCACTCCTACCGATATAACGCCTGAATACAAAATTCCTCAGGCAGTACGAAAAAATGCAATTAGCTATGGGCAACTCGCCTTAGGCATGGTAGCCATTTTTATTTATGTAGGAGTTGAGGTTTCTACAGCAAGTAATCTTCCGGAATTTATGAAGGAACATTTGCTTCTTCTCAATAACAATATTGTGACTAATACCAGCAACGCCATTGCCGCAGGCGCCATTGCCTTTCCGACAGAAAACATTGCCCCTTTTGTTTCCCTTTACTGGGCAAGCCTTATGATCGGAAGGTGGACAAGCTCGGTAGGTGCCTTTGATATTAAAATGGGTACAAAAAAGATGCTTCGTTTTGTTATGCCTTACCTCGCTTTTATCGTGTTTCTTATTATAAATAAAATTGCTAATCACGATATAACCCCTTTTTATATCTATGCCTTTGTAATCGTGGTTTTAATTGTGGGAGATATATTAAGCAAAGGAAATCCTGCAAGGCAATTATTGATTTTTTCTTGCCTCGGCATCGCGTCGTTAATAATCGGTATGGCTGCAGACGGCCTTGTAAGTGTGTATGCGTTTATAAGTGTTGGGTTATTTTGTTCAACGTTATGGCCTTGTATTTTTACTTTAGCAGTTGCGGGTTTGGGAAAGCACACCAGTGAAGGATCTAACTTTTTAATTATGATGATTATGGGTGGCGGCTTCGTAAGCGTACTGCAAGGGTATATTGCATCACCGGCAATAATTGGGATTCAATTATCTTACATTGTAGGCGTTGCTTGCTTTCTTTACCTGGTGTTCTATGCTATAAGATCAAAATCAATTTTGAAATCGCAGGGAATAGATTACGATTCCATGGAAAGTAAAGGGAGTCATTAGATGTGTATCCCTATCTGTGTGGATATTTAGCAATTGATTGCAGCTATGCAGTTATTATCCTATAAATAAATTTATTTCAATGAAAGAAATAAAAGCAAAAGATTCAGATTCTCCATTTGAATATGCCCTTGGAATAGATATTGGCGGAACAACCGCAAAATTCGGTATCGTAAATCATCGCGGCATAATTACAAATCGCGGAGATCTGGCTACCAATAAGCATACCGATGTTGAAATATTTATTGATGAATTATTTGAAAAAATAAAACCTGCAATTAAAGAAATAGGCGGCGATGATATGATTAGAGGAATCGGTGTAGGTGCACCAAACGGCAACTATTACAGTGGAACTATTGAATATGCTCCTAACCTTCTGTGGAAAGGAATTATCCCGCTTGCAAAACTCATTACTAAAAAATTTAAAAAACCCTGCTCGCTGACCAATGATGCTAATGCAGCCGCCGTGGGCGAATTGATGTATGGTTCGGCGAGGGGAATGAAGGATTTCATTATGATTACGCTGGGCACAGGCGTAGGCAGCGGTATTGTCGCCAATGGCCATTTAATATTAGGGCATGATGGTTTTGCCGGGGAGTTGGGACATACTATTATTCGTCCCGGTGGCCGCCTGCACCCAGGCACCGGTATGAGGGGCAGCCTCGAGACTTACGCGTCCGCTACGGGAATTTCAGCGACTGCCAAAGAAATGCTCAATGAAAGATTGAATGAAGAAAGCCTGCTCAGGAAGCTGGTGCATAAAGATATTACCGCGAAACAAATTTATGATGCAGCGCTAAAAGGAGATAACATCGCAAAAGAAGTTTTCAAATATACCGGTGAGATATTAGGGGAAGCTCTTGCCAATTTTGTGATGTTCTCTTCTCCGGAAGCTATCATATTATTTGGCGGGGTAATAAAAGCAGGCAAGCTTTTAATGGATCCCGTGAAAGAAAATATGGAAAGAAATCTCCTCCCTATTTTTCAGAATAAAGTAAAATTATTATTCAGTGAATTAAAGGAATCCGACGCAGCCATTCTTGGAGCAAGCGCCCTGGTATGGGAAATAAAAGAAGACATTCCTTAAACGCAGTTTTATTTTCAAGCGGTTTATTATTTTAAAAAACGGCAGCAAAGGCTATTCAAATATCTTGCTTAGATCAGGAGCGATCGTGCAATCATCATTCAAATGAAATTGGTAATAATCATTTGCGTCCTGTAAAAAATATTGTCCACCCGCAAGCAGGTACACCTCAATAACTTTTTTGTCACCGTCAACAATCAAATAATATTTTACACCCTGTTGCTGATAATATTGATATTTGGTATTCCGGTCTCTTAATACCGTTGAGGAAGACAAAATTTCTGCAACAAGTGACGGAGGAAAATCTAAAAATTTTTTGTTTACCTCTCCGCAAATAATTAATATATCAGGAACCAATATCGTGTCATCAGCGATCTTATAATCCAATGGATCATACACACGACACTTTTTACATTGTGTTTTTCGCAAGGCTAATACCAGCTCTGTCCTCAATTCTGTAGCAACCCTTTGATGTAAAGGAACCGGAGTGGGACTCATCGCAATGGGGTGACCCTCCATCAATTCCCATTTACCTTCCCAGTGTACCCAATCATTGTAAGTATAATGCGGAATTATTATTTCTGAAACAGCCATAAAGCAAAATTAGAAAATTACTTATTTCTCACCGGGAACGCTTTTTCTTCTTTCCATTTATTTTTACCATATCCCGGGAGTACATGCTTATCTGAATGATAGGAGGAACGAACTAACGGGCCGCTTTCCACATAATCAAAGCCAAGCTGGTAGCCAATTTCACGAAATTCAGCAAATTCGTCAGGGTGAACGAACCGGTGAACAACTAAATGCTTTTTAGTGGGCTGAAGATATTGCCCGATTGTTATTACATCAACATCACTTTCCCGCAGGTCCTGCATAGTTTGTATCACCTCCTCTTTTGCTTCTCCAAGGCCCAGCATAATACCGCTTTTAGTACGCATGCCCCCTTTCTTTAAAATCCGCAAGGTAAGCATACTGCGCCAGTATTTTGCCTGTATTCTAACGGTGCGGGTTAGCCGCTCAACCGTTTCAATATTATGACTCACTACATCAGGGGCTGCGTCAATGATGCGTTGTATATTTTCTTCCTCCGCTTTAAAATCAGGAATAAGTGTTTCCATGGTTGTGGAAGGATTTAAAGCCTGCACGGCTTTTATGGTATTATACCAAATAATAGAACCTCCATCTTTAAGTTCATCCCGGTCAACGGAAGTAATAACGGCATGCTTTACTTTCATTAAATGGATCGCTTCTGCTACGCGTTGCGGCTCGTCCCAATCCACAGCCAATGGCCGACCGGTTGCTACAGCACAAAAGCCGCAGCTTCTCGTACAAATATTACCAAGTATCATAAAAGTGGCCGTTCCCTCACCCCAGCATTCGCCCATATTCGGGCAATTTCCGCTCTCGCAAATAGTATGAAGTTTATGCGTATCCACCAGGTTTCTTACCTGTTTGTATTCTTCTCCAATCGGAAGTCTTACTCTAAGCCAATCCGGTTTTTTGGATTTTTGCAAATCCGGTATTATCATTTGTTCACTCATCAAAAAATGTATTGACTTCAAATTAAAATTCAGTTCGGGAATTCTATTTCCGTTTCCCAAAAAGTATAGCGACAAACCCGCTAAAGAAAAATCGCCTTTGAGGAACACGGATCAGGATTGGAATTTTACTCGTATAATATTCACCGCTTATGCCCACCTCTATTGCAGAAACAATTTCATTATAGCTGCCATAATCAAATCGTAAAGAAGTTTTCGCATATAACCCGGGAGTAACTTTAAGATCGCTCCAACCCTTACCAAAAGTAGGACCTCCATAAATTGCCCCCCTTAAAAACAGGGCGCTATCCGGTGAATTATACTTTACATACATAAGATCGGTGCCCTTTTGCACTTCCAGGTAATAAGGCCGCAATAAGGATAAAGAAATTCCTCCACCATAGTTAGCGGTGACACTTACTCCGTTTTTATTTGATTTGTTGCCTAATAAAATTTGCTGTTGCACACCTAACTTCACCGGGTAAACGAAATTCTCTTTGCCATAAATAAATGGAATGGAATTTATGTACGGGTTACTTTGTTTATCTTCTTTTATATGCTTTCTTTCACTTATCTCCAGTTGGTATAGCAACGATTTTTTTATGCTGCTGGCCCGTCCGAGTTCAAAGAAAACGCCATAGCCATCATTGATAAGTTTGGCGCCAAACACAAAACTTTTTTTATAAGTGATTACACCTTCCTCTTCCTGTTTTATAAGATTATTGATGTGAGCCCTTTTTTCCGCCTGCCGTTGCTTTTTTGACCTTTGAGCAAATCCTCCAAGAGATGTTGAGATGATTATTATCAGGATGAATATTCTTCGCATGTATTGTGGTTTACTTATGTAAATTTATACAAAAATACAAAATGACTGCTTCAATAGTATATACGGGAAATTTGCGTTGCCGGGCTGAACATATTCAAAGTGGCTCTGTAATAGAAACAGATGCCCCGACCGACAATCGCGGTAAAGGAGAAAAGTTTTCTCCAACCGATACGGTATGTGTTTCACTGGCCACCTGCATGCTCACCACTATGGCGATAAAGGCCAACGATATGAACGTTGATCTTACTAATGCACACGCCGAAGTTACCAAGCACATGCTTAGTGATCCACGCAGGATTGGCAAGATAGAAGTTGCGGTATCATTACCGCCTCATGACAACGAAAAGGAAAGGATGATCCTTGAAAAAACCGGAGACAATTGCCCGGTAATAAAAAGCCTCCATCCTGGCATCGAGCTGGCTATAAAGTATTCATGGGCATGATCTGGAGTTAGAAAACTTTAATTAAAATTTAGCAATTTTTTCATCAGTAGCTTCTTTTTAGCAATGAGTTTCCAATAGCGCATTGCAGGCATCTTTTTTTATTGCAATATTCATTTTTGAGTTGAATAAGCGCCTGCGAATCGAAAGCGTTTTTATTGAAAAAATTAAGATTTTCAAATCCTTTTGTAATTGCATTTTTTTCAGCAGCAATGTTTTCAAGCCAGCTTAAGGCTTTTTCTTTGATCTGCTTTTCATTGTGATGAACACCAAATGCAAATAACACGGGCACGACTGTATTAATGATAATATTGCTGATCATTTGGGATCCAAGCGCTTTCTTTTTAAAGCCCGTGTCTTCATCAAACACGTAATGATAATTCCAATAATCATTGGCAGTAACGTCCAGCATTTTTTTCACTTCAATTACCGATGAAGCATCTTTTATCTTCGAAAATAAATGTTCACTTTCATGTATAAGAACTGCTAATTGCGCCAGTCGTATGGTAGGAAAATTTGCGGGACGCATCCTTAAGAAGAACAGCTCACCATCCACCGGCTGCAGTTTATATTTTTGCTTATAAAAAACGAATTCTTTTTGCAGCATTACCGGATATTTCTCATTGAAGCTGGTTTTTAATAACCCTGCCTGTCCAAATAACAAGGCTTCTATCTGATGGATATTATTTTTATGTTTTGCTAATAATTTTACCGGCAACGATTCCGCAATTTTTTGAAAAAAAATACTGTTAACCGAAAGGCCGAAATTGCCTGCAATAAGCCTCCAGAATGTTTCTTCCCAATGAAAGTTAGTTTGATTAAAGATCCCGAGAACCTTCTCAGATTTTGCAATTAATCTTTCTGCCAATAACCTTTGTTTCCAATGAGCGAGCGTTAGCTCATTTGTATGATTTACCTGGTTTTCACAGGGAATAAATTGAGAGGTGTTCATCAACTCCCGGTATTTATCCAGCAGCAATTTTGAAACCCTGCTTTGCAATTCAAGGGCTGGAAGCATAGAGCTATTAGAATCCGGAATCTCCGTATCATGATTCCATACAACATGAAGAATAATATTATTGAAATTACTGTCGGCCGAATGTTTGTGTAAATTCCAATCACTTGAATTAACGTGAAGCTCTACATTTCCTGCCCACAACGTATTTCCGATTTTTATTTTGGCTCCTGAAAAGTCCGGGCCCTGGTTGAGATTATGTGATCCTGCAAATTGGATTTGGATTTGTTCCCCGGAGGTTGTTTGCAATTCATTATTATTAAAATATTGAAATTGCCAAATGTATTGGAGCAGATCTTCTTTCATTAACAATTAGTTGATTGAGAAATGTAGAACTAAAATTCTGGATTACCAATTAACCCCGTCAGTATAGAATCTTCAGGCCTTTTAGTTCTTTAACGATTCTGCTAACGGGTAATCCCATTACGTTATAAAAATCTCCTTTAATGGATTTAATTCCCGTAACACCAATCCATTCCTGTATGGCATAAGCTCCTGCCTTGTCGTAGGGTTTATAGTTGTCCACGTAATATTCAATATGCTTTTTTGAAAGGGCATTGAATTCAACCTCAGTTTCCTCTGCAAAAACAATCTTTTTGCCTGCTGATAATATACATACTCCCGTAACCACTCTATGCATTACGCCAGACAATAACAAAAGCGTGTTGATCGCCTCCGCCCTGTCTGAAGGCTTACCGATAATTTTATTGTCCAGGACAACAATAGTATCTGCTGCTAAAATGGGATAATCGTCTCCGTTAGTGCCTGGTGAACGTAAACCTTTTTTAACGTCCATAGCTTTATTTACCGCAATGTGAATCGCGACTTCATGCGGCGGAAAATTTTTTGGATAACTTTCATCAGTGTCTGCCGTTATTACGTCAAATTTAATTTCCGCCCACTGGAGCAACTGGCTCCGTCTTGGAGATTTAGATGCTAAAATGATTTTTTCGAATGTCATCAAAAAAAATTAAAAGAAGATCATAGACAAAATTCCTGTAAGCATAATAATTTTCACTGCAGTGCTTAACCGGTGAAATTCAGCAGGCGTTTTAGCCTCATACAATTTGCGCAGCACCCACAGTAAGGGAAGTATTATAGCAACTAACGAATATACGGCGGAAAGCCACCATCCTAATTGTATCACATAAATTTGTATCAAAGCAACACAGCACGCAAGAACCACTATCCAAACTCCTGCAAATACTTTTGAGACCTGGAGGCCCCAAACGATTGGCATTGTGCGACAGCCATATTTTGCATCTCCGGGTAAATCTTCCATATCTTTTATTACTTCCCTGATCAATGAAATTACAAATGCGAAGCCGCCATAAATAAATGAAACCTTCAATAACCTTCTCCATTCTATAAACCGGGGACTGATCTGAAAACGATACTCAGCTAACGTAAGTACCAGAATAACCCAGGCAGTGAGTAAAGAAATTAAAATATTGCCAATCAATAATTTCTTTTTAAATGTGGTTGAATAAAACCATAGTATGAGAATCGCCAGAAGATTGAAAAACGGAATATAGAAATTCCAAAGTTTATATCCGACATATAAGCTCAAAGCAAAACCTATAAAGGAAATGACCACATGAAGCACAATTGCCCATCGCCGCTTAATATACCGGTCAACGATAAGCTTCGATGGCTTGTTTACCAGGTCAATATTCAAATCAAAATAATCGTTGATTATGTAGCCTGCCGCGGCGATACATACTGACGCGATAACGAGAAGGAAAAATAAGGGGTGAGTAAGTTTAATATACACATTGCCGGGACTGGGACTATGATAGACGAAATGAAGAATAAAATACCGGAAGAGAACTTGCGTAAGCGCAACAAATACGAGGTTGGGCCATCGTACCAGTTTAAAAAAAGCAGTTAGAACATTCATGAATTTACGCTTATTGTTCTATCATTTCGTGCCTTCACGTTGAAGGAACAGTCGTGTGCAATGGCCATTTTTTATTAAGCTTC
>JALZAJ010000122.1 GCA_030948465.1 Bacteroidota bacterium | reverse complement strand
GCCGGAAATTTCGATTTCATTTATACACATATAAAAAATCTGAGAAAAAAATTGGCGGATGCGGGAGAAGCTGATTATATTAAATCAATTTATGGAATGGGTTATAAATTCTCAGATTAATGAAATTGCTATCGAGGTATAATCGCATAAATATTCCGGTTACCATTAGCGTATTACTAATCAGCGGTATCGCCTATTATTTTATTTTACACACGTTATTAATACATCAGCTCAATCATGATCTTGAAATCGAGGAACAGGAGATAAGAAGTTATGTAAAAGAAAACGACTCGCTACCGGAAGCATCTACTTACAGAGACCAGCAAATTTCCTTTGATACGCTGCTTACAAAAGTGCCTCCAAAAAAATTCAGCACAGAAAAAATTTACGATAAAGACGAAAAAGAAAAGGAAGATTACAGGCAGCTTGTTTTTCCTATAACCGTTAAAAGCAGAGTGTACCAGGCAATTGTAAAAAAATCTCAGCAAGGCACGGAATACCTGGTGAAGATGATCGTGCTCATTACAATTCTGGTAATTGTATTGTTACTTCTTGTGCTGGTTATAGTGAATCGTTTTATCCTTCGAAATTTATGGAAACCCTTTAATTCTACATTAGAACAAATGAAGCAATTTAATATTTCTTCAAAAAATAAGCTGCAATTAAATGGAACAAATATTAATGAATTTGCGGAGCTGAATAATACGGCGCTGCTAATGACAGAAAAAGTAAGCAGCGACTATGAATCGCTAAAAAGCTTTACAGAAAATGCTTCGCATGAAATTCAAACTCCGCTTGCCATTATTAAGATGAAGCTGGAACTGCTGATGCAATCTGAAAATATGAATCATTCGCAGGTTGAAAATATATCAGCTATCAGTGAGGCCACAGATCGTCTTTCACGACTAAATCAATCATTATTATTGTTAACCAAAATAGATAACAGCCAGTTTATAGATAATGAAAAAGTAAACATTTCTAACATGCTGCTGTTTTGTATTAATAACCTGGAAGAACTTGCCAATTCTAAAAGTATTTCCATAATAAAAGAAATAAAGCCCGGGGTTCATTTGCAAATAAATAAGGCGCTTGCCGAGATTCTTATCTCAAATATTATATCTAATAGTTTAAAACATAATTATCAGAATGGTAAGATCCAGGTTATATTAACTGGCAGCTCTTTGCTGGTTTCAAATACAGGTAAAGAACCTACCATGGAAACCTATAAATTGTTTGAAAGATTTAAGAAAGACACCGGATCACCCGATTCGCTCGGTCTTGGCTTAGCCATTGTAAAAAAGATATGCGACACGTATGGCTTTTATATTTCCTACAATTATGAAATGCCTATGCATGCTATTAGCATAACATGTAACGAACTTCGAAAATAAACTTCCATCTTCAGATTCTTTTCAAAATCAAGCGGTAGGTTTGCATCTTCTTACCTGGTTTATTCATGCTTAAATAAAAAAGCGTAAGAAATCAAGAAACGAAAGCCAAAGAAATTGACGCTTTTTTTTACAGAAGATGATGAATTATTAAAACAGCAAAAAGATTAATTACGCAAATAATTACAGATATTGGCTGTTCTGTCTAAAACGGGACGGCTTTTGTTTTATGGGGATGAAAAGAAAAATTGTCATATATATTTTTGGACTTTTGTTGCCCGCTTATTCTGTTGCACAAAATAAAGATCTGGCATACTTTATTAATACATCAGTTAATAACAGCCCGCAACTTTTAGAATACCGCAATTTACTTTTATCAAACAGTATAGACAGTCAATTGATTATTGCAGCCAACCGGTATCAGATTACCGGCAGCGGAAACACTTACTACGCCCCGGTTATCAATGGATATGGTTACGATGCTGCCATCACTAACGGGCAACAACTTTCAGCCCTAATTGCTCTAAACAAGCAGATCTATAATAAAAGAAACTTAAGTCTCCAGTTTAACAGCCTTCATTTGCAACGGGATTCTTTAAATATTACATCGAGGATCACTGTGCAGGATATTAAAAAGACAATTATAACTCAATACATCACCACGTATGGTGACCAGTTGCAAATTGATTTCAACAGTGAAATAATCGATCTTCTCACTAAGGAAGAATCTATTCTTAAAAAATTAACGCAAAAGAATGTTTACAGGCAGGTTGATTATCTTTCGTTTCTTGTTACACTTCAGCAACAAGAACTCACCCGCAGCCAGCTTTTGGTTCAATATAAAAACGATTATGCCACACTGAATTACCTGGCGGGAATAATTGACACGGCTGCAACAACACTCGCTGAACCGGATCTAACGGTGATAAAAAATTATATCACGGATAGCTCCGCATTTTTATTAAAATATAAAGTGGATAGTCTCCGGCTT
>JALZAJ010000121.1 GCA_030948465.1 Bacteroidota bacterium | reverse complement strand
GTCAGGACGGAGAAACAGCACGCGTTTACAAACAAATTGAAATAGTAGCCGGCACTAATTACAGCATTGTTTTATATGGCGAAAGCGGTACAGGAAAGGAAGTGATCGCCAAGACCATTCATGAAACAAGCAATAGAAAAAACAAACCCTTTGTGGCAATGGATTGCGGCACGCTTTCAAAAGAGCTTGCCGGCAGTGAGCTTTTCGGGCACGTACGAGGCGCTTTTACAGGAGCGATCACCGATAAGGAAGGCCATTTTGAACTTGCAAATGGCGGTACTTTATTCCTGGATGAAGTGGTTAATCTATCTCCGGAGGTGCAGGCTGCCCTTTTGCGAGTAATACAGGAAAGAAAATTTAAAAGAGTGGGTGGTACGAAAGAAATGGATGTTGATGTGAGGATCATTGTAGCGTCCAATGAAAATCTGCAGGATGCTTATAAAAAAGGAAAATTCAGGGAAGATCTTTACCATCGCTTCAATGAATTTTCAATAAACCTTCCTCCCTTAAGAGAAAGAAAAGCTGATATTCCCCTTTTTGCCGATTTTTTTCTTGACAAAACCAACCAGGAACTTAATAAGGTAATCGAAGGATATGATGATGATGTAATGGATATGTTTATAAATTATAACTGGCCGGGAAATTTACGTGAATTCAGGAATGTTGTACGCCGTGCCGTGCTGCTTACACCTGCCGGGAAAATAAATTCCAAAGTATTGCCCTGGGAAATTACGAATGCACTTGCCTCTTTTCATGAACCTTCAAAGGCAGCTCTATCCAAAAGTGATAATGGTTTTATAAAAGACGTAGACCTGAAAGATGCCGCAGCCAAAGCGGAGTACGATGCGATAATGAACGTGCTTAAAGAAGTGAACTTTAATAAGACCCGCGCCGCGGAAATCTTAAAAATTGACCGCAAAACTCTTTATAATAAAATAAAAATCTACCAATCGCTTTAGCAGCATTTTACGATTCGCTTTCTTCTGTTCTTCAAATAAAAGGGTATAGTATTTGTTTTTTAGATAATCAACTTAATAAATAAATTTATTTTATGTTAGATCAAAAAGTGGAAATGACCACGGTAAGTTCCGTTCTGGAAAAATTGCGTGTCAAAAAACATGACAAAGAATTTCGTATGACCCCGGAAGGGTTTACTCCCGGTAATAATAAATACTATGAACCCGAAGATCTTAAAATTATCAGGACTTATCGCTTTGAAGGTGAGTCTGATCCATCCGATTCTTCCATCATTTATTTATTAGAAGCTAATGATGGATTAATTGGCTATACCATGGATGCTTATGGGGTTTACAGTGACCATGCTGATGATGGCTACGATGATTTCATCAAAAAAATTCCGGTGGATGAAAGAGATGAGCAACAGATCTTTAAGGATGATAATGAGAGTCAGCAGTGATACGCAGAGAAGCACGGTCGAAAAATTGAATGTATCAAAGAAAAAATACAACAGGTGCAGATAGTACGTGGCTTGTACATTTCAACTCTTGCTAAAAAAATCAGCTATAAATTCTTCGTACTGCATCTTTGTATTTTTCCATGATCACCTTTCGTTTAAGGCTTAACTTCGGTGTCATCTCGCCAGTCTCTACACTCCATTCATACGGCAGCAATTCAAATTTCTTGATCTGCTCCACGTGGTTAAATTCATGATTGAATTGTTCCACTTCATTTTTAAATAACTCCTGCACCTTTGGATCCTGAATGATCTCCTCATTATTTCCAGAGGAAATATTATGGCTTTCACACCATTTTTTAAGTGTGGTAAATGAAGGCGTGATCAGTGCACCGACGTATTTTTCTTCTGCACCGGTAACCATAATATTTTCAATAAAAGGAGATTCTTTTAATTTATTTTCCACTGCAACCGGTGCAACATATTTGCCGCCGCTTGTTTTAAACATTTCTTTTTTCCGGTCTGTTATTTTCAAAAAAGCATCGTCCACCAGCATCCCGATATCACCTGTTTTAAACCAGCCATCATCCATAACTTCTGCGGTAAGATCGGGCCTTTTATAATAGCCCATCATCACATTAGGCCCCTTACATAAAATTTCCCCATCGTCTGCGATCTTAACCCGAACATTTTTTATTAATGGACCCACAGTGCCAAACATTCTGCCGCTTTCTTCGTACCGGTTCACGCTTATAACCGGCGAGGTTTCAGTTAAACCATATCCTTCCATTGCGGGAATTTTTGCCGCGGTAAAAATTCTTATTAATCTTACCTGGCATGCCGCGCCACCACTTATTATACATTTTATCTGGCCGCCAAGCGCCTCTCTCCATTTATTAAAAATTAATTTATTAGCAACGGAAAGCTGCAAATTATACAAGGCTCCCTGGTTTTTGTTGATCTCAAATTTTGTCGCAAGACCATGAGCCCAAAAAAATAATTGTCTTTTAATTCCGGTAAGCTCTTTGCCCTTTTCCATTATCCTGTCATATACTTTTTCCAGCAGCCGTGGCACCGTTGTAAATAAATGCGGCTGTATCTCTTTAAGGTTGTCGCCAATAGTTTCAAGGCTTTCAGCATAGTAAATGGATGTGCCTTTAAAAAGATAGACATAGCTTACCATGCGTTCAAAAATATGATTGAGTGGTAAAAAACTTAAGGCTTTCATATTTCCACCCGGAGGAAAATAAGGCGTGCTGTCCAAAACATTGCTAAGAATATTCTTGTGTGAAAGCATAACTCCTTTTGGCTTTCCTGTAGTGCCCGATGTATATATGATCGTGGCAAGGTCTTCATATTTTATTTTATCTGAAATAGTTTTCACCTGCCCGATAAGTTCATCTGTTGCGAGAGACATTATTTCTTTCCAGTGTTTTACCGGGTTGATATGATCAAAGGAATAAATCTCTTTTATCGCTGGAAGATTGGGTTTTATACTCTCTACTTTTTTGAAAAGGTCGTGGTCACTTACAAAAACCATTTTTACTGCGGCGTCACTTAGCACAAACTCAAGTTCATTTACATTAATTGTAGGATACACCGGTGTAAGAACTGCCCCTATCTGCTGCACCGCGAGGTCAAGAAGGATCCACTCCGGGCGGTTTTTAGAAATAACCGCGATCTTATCACGTCCTTCAGGCGTATTATCCCCATTACTTATTCCCATTTTTAGCAATCCGGCGCTTAATTTATTTACAATGTCTGATACCTCGTGCGTCGTGTAGGTTTTCCAGGTTCCGTTCTCTTTACCTGCAAGCATTACGCGTTCGGGCTCCTTTTGTAATTGTAGTTCAATGCAATCAAACAATCGTGTGGGCTCGGTCATATTTATTTGAATTTCATTTAAAGATAGCTATACAAGGAAAGTAAGATAATTAAAATGCAAAGGAAAAAACGATATGAATTTTGTAATATTGAAAATTACGGATGATAATATTCTTTTTCAGGAACTTTAAAAATTCTTCCTGATTGAAATTTATTAAAAGCAACGTATTCTTCATTATGTGTTCCGGTCCAGTTTTGATAAGCTGATAGGTTTTGCGCTGTCCCAAAAATCCACTGGTTATAAGCGGGGAATAATCCTTCTTCCAAAAGTTGTTGCTGAAGATCAAATAATCTGAAAGGAAATTTTTTGTCGTAGCCTTGATACCAGTCCAATATAAACCGGGTTCTTATCATGGTAAGAGTCTCCGCATTCAATCCATTTATGGCTATACTGTTTTGTTTATTCATAGTAGTAAGAAAAGCAATTTCAAAAGCGTTTTTGTCCTTCGTGTTTTTTAAAAGATTGATATCCGCAAAAAGCTTTTTATAACTATCGACTAAAATGTTTTTGATTTCAGCCGTCCTGGAAGTGAATGATTCTATATTAATAAAAATTTCTCCATAAATAAGGCTCCATATTTTATCTGTGGTAAAAAAGTAATATTTGCTCGCGTTGTAATAATTATTCCCATAAGAAGGATCCTGCTCAATTCCTTTTTCCCATAATTTAATGGC
>JALZAJ010000105.1 GCA_030948465.1 Bacteroidota bacterium | reverse complement strand
ACTTTGAAATTTTGCACCGTTTATACAGGTTTTATTTCAAATGAAATGAGGCGAACAAAGCTGGATAATTCTGCTGCAAAATTATTTTGCAGCGAGCGATGGTAACTGGCGATCAAAACAGTCTTTTATAATTTTCGATTACCGCATTATTCAGTTTCAATTTTCCGATTGAAAAGCATGTGTATATTAATTATTGATATTCCAATGACTGCGCTTTTTATCTCCAATTTCTGTAGGGGCACATGTTTTGACAATAGTTAGTTCCATCTTTATTCTATCAATCCGTTAACTTCTACTTATTCTTCGGCAGGCAACCAGCCTTAAATTCATTTATTCCATGCTATTGCGCGGGTCATCTTCGGCCTTCAATAGATATTCTTTTGGAGGCTCCATGCCTGATAAATTTTTTACAAAATAATCCCAGCGGCGGCGCATCATGTAGGATGAATAAGCGCCGTAACCATGCCGGCTGTTTGGGAAGATTATTAAATCATAATCTTTATTTGCTTTTTCCAGCGCTTCCACTACGAGTAAGGTATTATAGGGCGGCACATTATCGTCCATCATGCCGTGAGCCAACAACAGCTTGCCTTTCAGGTTTTTTGCATACAACTGGTTGGCCTGCCACTCGTAGTTGGAAACACCCTTATCGTTATTTATAAGTAAGCCATTATATCTTTCACCCCAGTCATCTTCATAATTGCGATTATCATGATTGCCCGATTCTGCGATGCCTACCTTAAAAAAATCGGGGTACCGGAACATCGCGCAGGCCGTTGCGAATCCGCCGCCGGAATGACCCCAGATACCTACCCGGCTCGTGTCAATAAAATTATGCCGTTGCGATAGCTGACGAATACCGGTCACCTGGTCGGCTAATGTATTTTCAGCCATGTTTCCATAGCTCATGTCATGATAACTTTTTGAGCGCAGCGGGTTACTGGTGCCCTCTATTTCAACTACTATAAAGCCTAAGCTTGCCAGTGCATTGTCATCGCGCCGGGAAGCCACAAACGACCAGCTTCCTACGCTGCCGCCCTGCGGGCCGGGATAGATGTAATCAATTATTGGATATTTTTTTGACGAATCAAAACCAGAAGGCGTGAACATCAGCCCATACAGATCCGTTTCCCCATCGGCCGCTTTTACGGTAATTACTTTCGGGGGTTGCCAGCCAATGGCCTTTAATCTTGATACATCCGTTTTTTCCAATGAAGTAATCATCTTTCCATCCATATTGCGTAATACCGCCACAGACGGAACATCAGGCTGCGAATACTCATCAATAAAATAATTTCCCCCGGGCGATACGGTGATCTTATGATTGCCCTCTTCAGGAGAAAGTGTTACTAATTTTTTGCCATCGAAATCTATTTTATAAAAATGGGTGAAGTATGGATTCCGGGGATCGTTACCATCAGCCAAAAAATATAATATTCTTTTCTTTTCATCAACCTTAATCAATTTAGTTATTGTATAATTTCCTTTCGTGATTTGGTTTTTTATTTTACCTGTGCCGGCATCATATAAATATAAATGTCCCCAATTGTCTCTCTCAGAATACCAGATGATCTCGTTGGATGCCGGGAGATAACGCCAGTTAATGGCACCCTGACCCGATTCAAATTGTGTAGGCACTGTTTCCTCAAACACTTCACGTACCGCGCCTGTGGCCGCATCGGCTATTCGAAATTTTTCAATTTTATGATCTCTCGATGTGGAAACAAAAGCGAGCTGCGCCCCGTCGCTGCTCCAGTCCACATCATCAAAAGTCCCACTGCTGGAAATGTCATCGCTCAGTGTAGCACGATGCGGATCCGCGGGCACGGAAAGCCTGATAACTTTTGGCTCATCTGCATTGATAATCACTCTTTGTATGGTGATAATATTAGAATCACCCGGCAATGGATATTTCCATGACTTCAGTACCGGGTGGCCTACGTTGGTGCTTACTAAATACATGTCACCTGCTTTGCGCTCGTCCTGTTGAAAAGTCGCAATTTTTTTTGAATCAGGCGACCAGCGAATTACCGGTTTATCACTTTGTTTCCATCCTGCATTGTCGGTAGCATAACCAAAATATTTTTCGCCATCGGTGGTAAGCTGTGTAAGCTTGCCGGTAGCAAGATCTCTCACCCATAAATTATAATCCTTAATAAAAGCAGCTTTACTGCTATCCGGTGAAAGAACCTCAATGCTTCTGCCTTTTGCATTGGAACCGTTCATGCTATTTTGAACGACCGTATAGGTTTTAAGATCTGCTTTCCATTGTTTTCCACTTGCCGCAAATGTGATGGAATTGCCGTCATTGGAATAATCAAATACACGAAAAGGCAACTCCCACTCTGTATATTTTTTACCAGTAATTGTTGAAAGTGCCGATGCCAGCTTAGCCTGATCAAAGGCAGCGCTGCGGCTGTTTTTAGCAGGATCAACCAAAACAAAACGGCTTCCTTCTGCTGTTAAAACGCGATACCAGAATTTATCTCCCGCCAACCAATGCGGGGCGCTCATATCATGGTCAATATATTTCGCCGTGTTACCGGAAAGATATTTTTCAGCGTTCGCATAGTCATCTGCAGTCAGAGAATCTGTGCGCTGGGCATATATACTTTGGGCGAGAGAAAAACCAAGAATGGTTATTAAAAGTAATTTCATAATAATATTGAACTTTAATAAAAAATAAACTAAAAACAGAATATGCTGCAAATTAAGGTTTGGTAAAATAAATGCGGGGATTTTATATATGGAAGGAAAGTGGTGGCGAAACGAGTGCCAGTCGATTTTATTGAAACAAATTATATTTGAATTAGCAAAGTGCGCTAACCGTAAGAGTTAATTAATTAGATGAATGACTAAAAAAATACTTAGAATATTAGTCGCTGTTTTAGCTATTCAAGTGGGGCTCTATCCTGCCATTTATTTTTTTATAAATCGAAAATTTGGATTATTGAGTTCAAAAAGCGATACGCTTTTATCTAATGTTTTTTGGAACATTGGGTTTTATACACACATAACAATGGGAGGGCTTGCATTGCTGATTGGATGGATACAGTTTAATAAAAAGATAAGAGAGAAGAAATTAAAATTACACCGGCGCGTGGGTAAGCTTTATGTGATTGCAGCCTTACTGAGTTCGACGGCAGGCATTTATATTGCATGGTATGCTACTGGTGGAATAATTGCTTCTTTGGGATTTATTTGTTTAGGTATAATTTGGTTTTATACTACTTTGAGAGCTTATGCAGCAATAAGGAATAATCAAATTCTTAATCATCAAATAATGATGACATATAGCTATGCTGCTTGTTTTTCTGCAGTAACTTTAAGAATATATCTTCCTCTTTTAACTTTATTATTTCATGACTTTACGAAAGCATATTTATTGGTGGCCTGGCTTTGTTGGATACCCAATATCGCCGCAGCTTACTTTTTAACTAAGCGATTTGAAACGTTGAAATATAAAACGGTCATCAATAAATAAGAATTAGCAGGGCACGAAATTCCTGTACAAAACTGCCAGGTTTTTTTACACTTGTTTGTTTTAAACATTTACAATGGTATGGCATTGCATAAGCTGCATTGTTTAAACCAGCCGCTATTCTATTTTTCAGTCGCCCGGGGTCTGTTGAAACCACGTGGTAAATACACATCCGGAAACAATTTATGGGTTTACAGCCTCTTCAATTATTTGCCTGGTGGCTTCGAAGCTTTCATGGTGATACGCATGAATTCCTTCTTTCCTGGCAGCTTCAACCAGCATGATCCTGTCATCAAAATAAAGACATTCATGCGGCTCCGCCTGGGCGATACCCAATGCCAGCTTAAATATGCCGGGATCTGGCTTGCGCATCCCCACTTCACACGAAGAAACAAACGCATCAAAGAAATCGTGAAGTTTAAAAGTTTTAATCCGGTAATTGTTAAGCTCTCTCGCTTCATTATTTATGGAAATGATTTTTAGTTGCGTGTGTGTCTTCTTCCATTCAATAAGCCAGGGAAGCATTTGAGGAAGCAGCACGCTTTGAGCAAACATAAAATCTTTAAAATCTTCTCTGAAAAAATTTCGCGGATGATTGAAAACTACCGTATCGAGGTAATCATCCAGAGAAACTTTTCCTATTTCAAATACATTAAAAATGAAATGATGAAGGGCATCCATTTCCTCATAGTCCAGCTTATATTTTTTTGCAGCCATCGCCCGCGATTCATGCCCCCAGCCATTGCTAAGCAGCACACCGCCAATATCAGAAAATAAAATTTTATAATTACCCATACTCTAAAATATTTCGCGGGAAAGAAATTTTGAAATTTATTTTTGTTCCAAAAGTTTTACTTTTTGCAGTCGTCTTTTATGTCTTTCGGCACCGGTAAAGGTTGCATTTAAAAAAGAAGCGACAAATTCTTCTGCAGCCATATTTCCTGTTACCCGCCCGCCGAGGCAAAGAATATTCATGTCATCGTCTTCAACACCCTGGTGAGCCGAAAAGTGATCTTGTATTAGCGCCGCTCGTACTCCATGCACTTTGTTTGCAGCTATGGACGCCCCTACCCCACTGCCGCAAACCGCAATGCCCCGCTCCACTTTGTTTTCAGCAACCGCCCTGGCCAGTGGAATTATAAAATCAGGATAATCATCAGAAGGATCATTTTCAAAAGCGCCGAAATCGATCACTTCATGGCCAGTATCTTCAAGATATTTCTTTAGTACCGCTTTAAGATCGAAGCCTCCATGATCGGCCGCTATACCAAGTTTCATAGTAATTTTATTTTACGATTTCTGAATTAACAGGAGCTAATTTAGCCGCATTGATCTCCGCTGTTGCCGTTTGTTTCCAAAGAGCAGCGCCGCCTTTTATTCCATCCCTGTTACCAATGATGATAATATTTTCATCCAGCTTAAAATCCAGCTTATCCGCATTGCCGCCGCTTATGTACAGGGTATCGTAGTTCACCACAACTTTTAAAATTTCAATCACCCGCTTCATTCGCTTATTCCATTTTTTCTTTCCTATTCGTATCAGCTCTGCTTCTCCGATATATTCATCGTAATCTTTACTTTTCGTTACCGGATGATGCGCAATTTCCAGGTGCGGAATTAGTACCCCTTCATTAAGAATTGCAGAACCGAAGCCGGTTCCAAGAGTTATTACCATTTCTATACCATTACCGCCTGCTATGGAAAGCGCCTGAAAATCCGCGTCATTAATTACAAGAGCCGGTTTTCCTAAAAGATCTTCTACATTTTTTTTAAGATTGAAATCCGCCCATTCAAAAGTGCCGAGATTGGGCGCCGTTTTTACAATTCCTTTTTTTATAAATCCGGGAAAGCCGACTGAAATTTTATCAAATTCAGGAAAGTTGCCGGCCAATTGGCGGATTACTTCCATAACCTTTCCCGGCGTTGAAGGATCGGGTGTTGGAAGCTTTTGGTATTCCTGTAAAAAATCACCCTGAAGGTTTAATACCGTTCCTTTAATATTGGAACCGCCTATGTCTATTGAAAGAATTTTTTGATCAGTTTCATTCATAATATACCGGTTTAGAAATTTAGAGTATTAAAATTATTTTTTAGAAAAAAAAGAATAAAGACATCCCATCAAACACGAATGTAAATATGATTTTTTTATTATTTAGATTTGAAATAGATTTAAAATGAATATACACATTCTTATTTTTCTTATCAGTATTCTTAAACAAAGAATTAAAAGAATAATTTTTGAAAAAATGGTTAGTACATATTAGGTTCTATATATGCGGATGGTTTTTCGCTTCCATTTTCTTTTATATTATGCGAAACGTGGGAGTTATTGGTCCACGGCATCTTCATTTTACCATTGATAAACTGATCTTTCTTATTCCGGTGTTCGCCATCTTATCAGGATTGATTTTCGGTTCACTTCAATATTTTTTTGAACAATATGTTTTCCGGAAAATTCCACTCTGGAAATTGATGGTGCGGTTATGCATTGACCAATTGCTGATTATTTCCCTGATCACCGTCATCTACTATTTTGTCATTTCAATTATGGAAATGAATATCCTTAATTTTTGGGATTTTTTACGATCTCCTTCAGCCTTTATTTACTACATGTATGTTTTTCTTGTGAACTCCACATTGAGTCTGTTACTGGAAATAAACCGGCTGCTTGGAAAGGGAAATTTCTTTAAACTTATTATGGGAAAGTTTTATAGCCCGGTGGAAGAGTACCGCATTTTTATGTTTATCGATCTCAACTCTTCCACTACCATTGCAGAAAAGCTTGGACATCTTTCTTATAGCAATTTTATAAAAGATTGCTTTTACGATCTCGCGGTGGTACATGATTATGGCGCTCAAATTTATCAATACGTAGGCGACGAGGCGGTTCTCACCTGGGAGCGCCCGAAAATGAAATCGGTTTTAGAATGTGTGGATGCCTTCTGGGCTTTTGATGATGCGCTTAAAAAAAAGTCGGAATATTACTTTAATAAATATGGGATCATCCCGGAGTTTAAAGCAGGAATGAGTATAGGCATGGTAACGGTTGTGGAAATTGGTGATCTTAAGAAAGAAATTGCTTACCATGGAAACACATTAAATACAGCCGCCCGCATAGAAGCCGTTTGCAATCTTTATAATGAAAAACTTTTAGTTTCAAAGAAATTGTACGATGAGCTTATCAAAGAAAATTCATCTTATAAATTTAAAAAAGTTGCCGTGACTCAATTAAAAGGCAAACAAGGAACCACTGAAATTTATAGCATCAACAGAACCGCGAAAATTCCTGCAACGGTAATGGCGTAAATATTTCTGAGTAATTTTTATCAGGGGATATAAAAAGAATCCTGCTATATTTTCGTCTTTAAATTTTCTGATTCTTTTTATTGATATCATACCATTTTGCGCTTCGATTTGGTAAGCCGGTTTACATCAACATTTTATTTCCCGTTTGTCTTCATCTTATCACAATATTTATCTATTCACATTTGTGAATAAGTTTTATTTTATTAATTGCATTACCTATCATTTTTATAATAATTTAGATATGCAAATAAATTGTAACTCTTTCTCATGAAATATAATACCTCTAATGAATTACTCCGCATTCCCGCTCCCGGAAATAACTAAGTTATTCCATTTTGGATTTGCATCCCTTTGTGAAAATACATTGACAAAAGAAAAATCATTACATGCCACCGTTTCTTATAAAGAAGGCGACGTTTTTGCCACCTTTGAAGCTTTAGAGATATTGAGCAGACCTAACAAATTTACCGTGCAGGTAAGCGATGATGTTCACATTATTCTCAGGCCGGAATTTTTACAGTATATAAATCATAGTTGTAATCCTAATATTTTTTTTGACACTTCAAAAATGGAGCTAAGCAGTTTGCGGGAAATTTCTGCAGGAGATGAATTTACTTTCTTTTATCCTTCTACGGAATGGGCTATGGCAGAAGGTTTCAAATGCTTTTGCGGAGCAAATAATTGTCTTCACGAAATAAATGGGGCTTCATTTTTATCTCAGGAAATTATTCCTAATTATAAGTTTACTGATTTCATTATGCAAAAATTAAATAACAGGTATCTGCAAAAAGTCTGACAGTAAAATGAATTAAATCATCTCTATGGCTGTACTTCCCCGTGGAATTTTTGTTTGGGTTTTAGCTCCGTTTATTGAAACGAACGACGATAATCTTGACTACTATTACGATTTTACACAAAGCATTGAGGAATATACATCCGCTTTCACCGAGTTAGGTATTGATTGGAAATGGCAGCAGGTTACTAATGATAACTATAAAGCCATAATTGACTTTATTATAGCAGGCAGCAGCCCATCCGAAAATCTTGTGATCATCAATTTATGTGATGGCGATGAAATTAATAAAGCCCCCGGCGTTAACGTGATAAGGCATCTTAAAAAAAGTGGCCTTTGCTTTACAGGAGCAGATGAATATTTTTACAGGATAACGACTTCAAAAATTAGCATGAAGGAAGTATTCGAAGCAAAAAATATTCCTACCCCGCCATGGCGCATTATCTCCGAAGAAAATAAAAACGCTGTTTCAATTTTTGAATCACTTGGAAATCCGGTCATCGTGAAGCCAGCTATTTCTGGTGGCAGCCTCGGTGTAGGAATTCATTCTGTAGTTAAAGATGCTGCACAACTGGAAACGCAATACCATAAACTTGAGGCTGGCTATCATGGCTGGAAGCTTGCTAACGGAGGCGTAATCGCAGAAAAATTTATCGACGGGCCGGAGTTCACTACCTTAATTGTTGGTAATGCTTCCTCTCCGAAAGATTGTAAAATATTTCTTCCGGTAGAAAGGGTTTTTAATCAATCCTTACCTTCTACAGAAAAATTTCTTTCATTCGACAGGTTATGGGAAATATATGAAGAAGAAACACCGCTTGAAGATGAAGAAGATTTTTATAATTATCAAACTCCTGATCTTTCACTTTTGGAAAGTATTTGCAGGCTAAGCCTCGACGCCTACCGGGCTGTAAGAGGAAGAGGATATTGCCGCGTGGACATTCGCATGGATAGCGCTACAAAAAAATTATATGTACTTGAAGTAAATTCGCAATGCGGATTATCTGACGATGAAAATTTTACTTCAATTGGGGCAATCCTTCGTTTGTCAGGAAATTCATTTGGCTCATTGATTGTAGATATAATTCGAGAAGCCATTAGCCGTAAACAAACCGGCAAGCAAAACGAAGTGAGGCAATTGCAATTAATATAATGTTAATGAAGAAACGGTACAATGAAAACTATTTAAGATGAAAGTTTGCGTGTTACAACCTGATTATTCTACTACTGATGTAGATTATAAATATTACGATCCACCCCGAAATCTTAGTTCACTATTACCCGGTAAGCAGGTAGATCATGTTTTCATCAATAAGCTGCATACCTATAAACAACTAAAGGAGCTTAGAAAAAAGAAGTATGATATTTTCGTAAATCTTTGTGAAGGATATCTGGATTGGTCGATACCATCCATAGATGTAATTCATGCACTGGAATTATTGAATCTGCCCTATACAGGCCCGAATGCAAGAGTGTATGATCCACCAAAGGAATTGATGAAATATGTAGCTTATACCTGTGGAATAAATACCCCTTCTTATGTTATTATAGATGATTCGGACGAACCGGCAAAGACTGTCGATCGCTTACAATTTCCTCTTTTCATAAAGCCAGCCAAGGCTGGAGATAGCCTTGGGATAGACGAAGATTCGCAGGTCGCCAATAAATACCAGCTTGAAAAAAAAGTGGCTTCGTTATTATCAGATTATGATGAAATTTTAGTGGAGGAATATGTTGAAGGCCGGGAGTTTACCGTTTTGGTTGCTGCCAATGCCGGCATTAAAAGTGAATGCACCGTTTACAATCCTGTAGAATTTATTTTTCCGGAGGGAAAAAAATTTAAAACGTATGCTCTTAAAACATCGGAGCTTCATAGTGATGCGAATGTGCCCTGTGCCGATAAAGAACTTTCAGAAAAATTAAAAGCAGCAGCGTCAAAAATATTTAATGCCTTTAATGGTGTAGGTTACGCCCGTCTTGATTTTAGGGTGAAGAACGATGGCAGCATTTTCTTCCTGGAAATTAATTTTACCTGTTCCGTTTTTTATGATAACGGGTACGAAGGATCTGCAGATTATATTTTAATGTTTGATCCGGCAAAGAAAGAAGGTTTTTTGCGTACAATAATTGAAGAAGGAATTTTCAGGCACAAGCAAAAGCAGCGGAAATATTTTGTAAAAGGAAATGCACTCTCAGGATATGGAATTTATGCAAGGCAAAATATAAACGCCGGTGATATAATTTTTTCCAGCGAAGAAAAACCACACAGGCTTGTTACTAAAAAATTTGTTGAGCAAAACTGGAAAGCAGAAGAGATCGAAAACTTCAGAAAGTATGCGTGGCCGGTGAGTGATGAAGTTTATATTTTATGGGATGTAGAACCCGCCGAATGGGCGCCTCAAAATCATTCATGCAATCCCAATACACAATACTCCGGCTTGAACGTAATTGCTAAAACAGCCATTAAAAAGGATGAAGAACTTACGCTCGATTATACCTCCTTTTTAAATAATGAAATGGAAAGTTTTATTTGTAATTGCAGGGCCGCCAATTGCAAACAGATCATTCAGGGAAAGCATGAGAACTCAATTACCTTCCTTGAAAAAAAACCATCTTAACCAAATTGTTCTCAGACCA
>JALZAJ010000098.1 GCA_030948465.1 Bacteroidota bacterium | reverse complement strand
ACTTCGCTAAAGGTTTGAGAATTGTACAACAGCTTTTCTTTTCCTTTGGAAGTGATAAGATTGTTGAAGCCGGGAAAATAGGAAGACAGCGATTGCAAATCTTTTAGAGCAGCAAACTGATGTTCCGAATTTTTTTGCATAAAAGAAAATAACGATTCAACCGGTTGCATCGGCGCCTTGTTATCTTTCATTAGCACGGTTACTTCAAAACCTTTATCATCTTCGGCTTCGTGTACCTGTAAAACAGGGCTATAAGTTTTCTTGCCGATATAAAAACGATTCAGCCAAAGTTGTATCGTGTTGGGAATTTCTTTTTCATTAAAAGAACTAAACTGTTCTCTTGAATCATTGAAAAAAAGTTCGTTTATTTTTAATGCAGAACTATTAGTTTGTTTATTTCCGCTAAAACCATTGTAGCTATTTTTTACCGAAGCATTTATAAACAAAGAACACAATAAAGTGAGCCCTTCTTCTGGCTTCGCCTGCAATAATTTTTTATTTTGATTTACTTTTTTTGAGACAACTTTTTTTGTTTCATCCTTTGCAATATTCAATTGCACTGTTTCCTCAGGATACCATTGCAAAAGCGTATCGAAAACTTTTTTAATGCTGTCATTAATTAAAGCGGGTATCCATTGAATGCGGTAGCTGTTGGCTGTTGCATCAAAAAGACGCGGCAGCACTCCGCCTCTTTCGGCCAATATATTACAAAAGCGAAAGCACCTGTACAATAAAACAAACGAAGGCGAATAGCTTTCCAAATGCTTACTCTCCGTTTTTGATAATAGCACTAATAAGTCAGGTAATTTAATGGCGTGTACTTTTTCATTTTCATCTTTGGCAACAATTGCAACCTGCCCTTTTTCATTGAAACTTGTTGTATAATGATAGTAGCGAAAGTCATTCGATAAAACTTCTTTAGATTGTTTTAATTGGACAAGATAAATGCCTTCATTTTTTGCCGATCTTTTATAATGATTTTGTATAACCACTTTAAAATCGGCGTCATAAAATAAAGGGTTGGAAGTAAACAATAAAGGCAATGTGGGCAACAAGTTTTCTATCAGCGAAAAATCGGGTACTTCTTTCGGATCGGCGCTTTTTATTAGTTTCTGTTTTGCATTGCTGATACAATCTTTGAGTGAAAATATTTTTTCCGTCTCTAAATCTTTCAGCAGCATTTGGTAGGCAGAAAGTTCATCTAATAAATTAAAACGGTGCAGGCCAAATACTAAAAAGGGATTTTGGTCTATTTCTTTTGCGACAGTATAAATAACGGCGGCCAAATGTTTGCATGGTACGGCCCAATCGGGACAGGAACAATTGAGCTTTATATCCTGCCAGCTTTGTGGAAATATTTTAATTTGTTTGCTTTCTGCAAGCGTAAGTAATTCCTGCGGTAATTGCCGGTTCAATAACTGCGAAAGCAGGAGCGAATCGTTTTTAATTGCGTTGAGAAAAAATTTCTTTTCTTCATCAAAAAAGGGCGGCACTATTATATTAACATTATAAGGTTTGGGACGGCTTCCTTTCACCTTTGCCTGGATGGCATTGTCCTGGATATTGATAGTTGTGACCATCCCTTTTCTTGCATAACTTTTTCCGCGTGGCAGCCGGTTAGTAAAGTCAATCCTGTCAAGCGATTTAAGCCATTGCTGTCCCCACCAGGTACGTCCATATTGCTCCATTGAAAAAAAAATTTTGCACAATGATACAGAAGGGAGATTAGTCTACAGGCAAATTAGACGGCTTGATAAACACTATTTTTACACATTCACTTCTAAAAATTGCATAAATATTTTTTTAAGGAATAAATACGGTAAACTTTGCGATAGTCGGGGGCAACTAAATCTTCGTAGGTCGCCAACCTTTAACATCTTTATTTCAATTTAACATCTCAATTTTTAAGGTTGGCAGCCTTGAATCCAGGGCGAAATCCGTGCTGCACCCCCGCTAATCTTCGATAATAAAAATTTAGAGCAAATTACACAAGTCCGCAATTTTTATGAATTCTGTCGCCCAATATACTTAGCTGTATTTTTATAAATTGTTTTTAAAAAATATTCTATCCAATTAACATGAAAAAAGTTCTTTACCTCATCCTGATTCAATTTTTATACGCGGCAACCTACGGACAGGCGCATCGCATAGAAAAACTTAAAGTTTTTATTGATTGCAGCAATACGTTTTGCGATCAGAATTATATGCGGTCCGAAATAAAGGTTGTTGATTTTTTGAGAGACCGCATCGCCGCCGATGTACATGTGCTCATTACGTCGCAACGGGCAGGTGCTGGCGGGCGTAAATACCAGTTGATATTTTATGGGCAAAATGTTTTTGAAAACTATGTGGATACGCTTGAATTTACTACAGGCGCGACGGCGACCGATGATGAAAAACGAAAGCAGGTGCTCCGGTATCTGATGCTTGGACTTTCGCCGTTGATTGCGAAAACTTCTTTTGCAGGAGATGTTTCCATCTCTATGAACACCGGCAGAGATTCCGGCAAGCTCGGAACATCTACGACCGATAAATGGAATTTCTGGTTCTTTAGAATAAACTTAGATGGCAATTTTAATTATGATAAAGTATATAAAAGCAGTCGTATTAATACCCGCTTATCTGCTGATAGAATAACGGATAAGCTCAAGCTTGAGTTTGATATTTATAGAAGCAACGAGAAATCAGTGTATGATTACCAGGATTCGTCCGGTACGACAAAATTCGAAGTAAAAAACAGCAGTTATGGCTTTTATAACAATGTGGTAAAAACCCTTTCGCCACATTGGAGCTATGGATTTCAATTCAGGTATAGCAACAATACTTTTTCAAATTATAAGCACAAAATTTACTTTAATCCCGCTATCGAGTACAACATTTTTAATTACCGGGATGTAAATAATAAATTTTTTGTCATACGTTATGGGCTTGATGTTACAAACAACCGGTATTATGATACGACCCTTTTTAATGAGATAAGACAAACTCTTTATGGTCAAAGTTTCTCTGCCGCCATTACACTGAATCAAAAATGGGGAACATTCAACAGCGGCCTTTATTATCATAATTATTTCAATGATTTTAAGTTAAACCATCTCTCCCTCCGAATAAATCTTGACGCAAGAATTACCGGAGCATTATCATTCAATGTATACATTGCCGGAAGCATTGTTCACGACCAGGTAAACCTCGCTAAAGGAGATGCTTCTCCCGAAGATGTATTAAGCCGCAGGAGACAATTAGGCTCTGCGTATAATTTAAATACTTCTTTCGGCCTTACTTATCGCTTTGGCAGTAAGTTCAATAATGTGGTTAATCCACGGTTTGATGGCTATGGAGGTTTTTAACACAGCGATAAAATATTGGCAGGCTTAACGCAGCCTTAATTTTTTAAGAAGTTTATCCCGCTCACGGGAATATGAATACACCATTCTATAACATTATATCTGGCATTTTTTTTTTAGCTTTGACTTATGTATAAATTAAAACATTTTATCGAATGGCAGGTGTTTGGAGTATGTACCGCCATCGGCGAAAAAATGGGTATCGCCACTTCCGTTATCAGAAGATATTTTATATATATATCCTTTCTTACTCTTGGCTCTCCGGTAATTTTTTATTTATTTTTTGCTTTTTGGATGAATATTAAAAATTACATTCAAAACTCCAGGCGCAATCCCTTACGCTATCTGTAAATGGAATTTAATTACTCCGGTCGGATGAATCAACGGGTTGTTACCGGCTAAAGTTCACGTCAGTTATTACTTTACTTCCTGGAATTTTTTTTCTACATATTCTTTTAATGACCTGCCAATAATACTGGTCCATCCCTGTATAAAATTTGTCTTTGCAAAATCCGGCTGGTCCTGCGGAAAAGTTTCCAGGCCTTCATGCGATAATTTTAACTGTGTAGCATTTCCTTTATCAAATAATTCAAAGGTTACAAAAGAATTGCCCGGGTACCCGTCGTATCTCCAACTATATCTGAGTTTTTTGCCTTCCACTACGTCGGTTATTTTACATAAATGCCGGAACATTTTTCCTTCATTACCCGCCGTAAACTCAAATTCATAACCAACCACCGGCTCAAATGATTTGATATCGAAATACCACTGCTTCATCTGGTCCTTATCAGTGATAGCTTTCCATACTTTTTCGATGGGTACCTCATAGGTGCGTTCAATTACAAATGGTTCGTGTTTCATTTTATAGATTTTTTTGTTTTATGGATCTTTTTATTAATTGAAGCTTTTGGGGAAACTTTAACTGGCTTATTAAGAAAATCCCCAAGCGCATCTAATTTGTTTGTCCAGAACGCCCGGTATTGTTCAATCCACGCAGACACCTGGTCGAGTGATTGTAAATTGGCTTCACAATATCTCTTGCGGCCTTCCTGCTTAATGATTATAAGCCCGCATTCAACGAGGATCTTAATGTGTTTGGAAATAGCCGGCCTGCTTACATTGAAATTCTCTGCAACGGAATTTAAGTTCAGCGATTCCCTTGAAATAAGATTAATGATCTCTCTTCTTGTAGGATCGGCAATCGCCTGGAATACATCTCGTCTCATCTTTTTAATTTAGGTAACCAATCAGTTACAAATTTATAAGAAACCTTTTGGTTACGCAAATCTTTTTTAAGTTTTTTTAAATAAAAAGAACGTGGCGATCTTTCTTGTGCGGTAAAGTGAAATCAAAGCCGTTTTTCTTCCCAAATTTATAATGAATGATTGCAGAAACACACCTGGCCTAAGCTTTCCCGTCTTTGGCGTGCGCCCCGAAGATTAAATGAGATAAAATAATTCCTGTCGCAACGGCTGCATTCAGCGATTCGGCTTTGCCATAACGGGGGATGGTAATTTGTGTTTCTGAAACAGCCAACAGTTCTTCCCTTATTCCCCGCGATTCGTTGCCAATCAAAATAAATCCTTCCTGCAATGTTTTATATTCTGTGAGGTCGCTACCAGATAACGCAGCAGCATAAACGATTATATTTTTGTGCATCGTGATGAAAGAAAGCAGGTCAGTATATAAAACATTTACTCTTGCAAGGCTTCCCATTGTTGATTGCACCACCTTTGGATTATAACAATCGACGCAACCCTCACTGCAAATAATATTCTCGATACCAAACCAATCGGCAATGCGGATAATGGTGCCCATATTTCCGGGATCATTAATGTCGTCCAGTATAAGAGTTATTTTGTTGCTGAATTGCGGCTGCTTGTTTTGTTCTTTCTTATTGAAAACAGCAACCACTTTATTGGGAGTTTTCAGTGCCGATATTTTGTGCAATAAACCTTCATCAATTTCATGAATATCTACGCCGTCATTATCCAATAAATTTTTGTTTGCAGAAAGCCATTCTTGTTCGGCGCAAATTATTTTGCAGGTAAACGTTTTAGCTAATAATAGCTCAGCAACTACCTTTGGACCTTCTGCTATAAAAGCCGCATGTTCATCCCTTAATTTTTTATGGCTTAAACTTTGAATATATTTGATGATCTTTTTGCTCAACATGGCGCTCTATTATGAATGGAATTATTCCCGGAAAACAATATTCCCGTTTTTATATTTTAATCTTAGCATTATTTTTTTTATCTGGTTGTGCCACTTCTACCAAATATTCAGGATTTACGTTCGTACGAAAATATCAAAAAAATATTCCCTTTGTTTTCAAAAATAATATAATCCTTAAGGCCGGTGATATGAGCAGCGATGAAAAGGTAATCACTAATTCCAGGCTCAATACACAACTTGACGACAGCGCAAAAGTGAAAATAAAAGATGTCGCGTTTGTATTTCATTACATCACACGGCCGCCTGTTTTTGATACGAATTCAATAATACAATCCGCTGAGAATATGCGGACGTCCATGAGAAATATTGGGTATTATCAGCCGGAAGTAACGTATAATTTCGACACGGTACAGCGAAAAGGCGGTGATCAAAAGCGAGTAATTATTAACTACAGCGTG
Source organism: Bacteroidota bacterium (assembly GCA_030948465.1). Classification (GTDB taxonomy): domain Bacteria; phylum Bacteroidota; class Bacteroidia; order Chitinophagales; family Chitinophagaceae; genus Ginsengibacter. The sequence goes on along the minus strand of JALZAJ010000098.1, from coordinate 3,723 downwards.
ATTGCAGGGAAACGCACACTTATCGATACTCTTGCTTATCTTTTTGAAAAACCGGAATTGGAGGAACTCGCGATATCCACTAAAGGCGCGTCTCCTTTACAAAAGAACAAGCCGGTTACTAAAACTGCCATCCAGGATGAATCGAACCGGCTTGTTACTCTTTATAGAAACAACGGTTACTATAAATTCACCGCAGATGAAATACGCGTAACCGGCGACACGTCTATTGCTGCGCTTACTACTGTGTCTGAAGATCCTTTTGAACAATTGAGATTGTTAGCTGAAGCGAATCAACAAAGAGACAAACCGACCATCCGGCTAGGGTTTCAATTAAACAAATCTCCCGATACCACCAAACTGAAAAAATATTTCTTAAATGATATTTATGTGTTACCCGATTACCGTCCCGGTGACAACTATAAAGATTCCAGCCTTAATGTGCATATTTCAAATAACTACATTACCAAATACCACGAAAAACTTTTTAAATTTTATCTGCCTGACAATAATATTTATTTAAAAAAAGGTAACGTATTCCGGCAATCAGATTATAATACCACCATGAATAATTTTTACCGGTTAGGCGTATGGGAAAGTCCTACGATAGATATTATTGAAAAAAAAGATACCAACCTGATCGACCTTGTGATAAAATTAATTCCTGTAAAAAAATATGCTTTTGAAGGAAATATTGAATTGAGTTATTCGGCAAACAGCACCACCAGTAATATTACCGCATCCAATTCAGGAAACCTGCTGGGCATCGCAGGAAATTTAAGCGTCACTAACCGCAACCTGGCCAAAGAGGCGGTAAGAATGACAAATTCTATACGACTTGGCGTGGAGTTCAATGCTTCTAAACGCAATAGAAGCGGGACTTTTATTAACTCTAATGAATTAAGCTATACCAACAATATCGTGATTCCAAAGTTTATTTTTCCCTTTAAAATATACAATCGAAAAAAATTACTCACCAAACAATCTTTTGTGAATACCAATATTTCATTGGTTAACAGAATTGATTTTTTTAACCAGCAAATATTTAATATCGGATATGGCTTTAATTTCACTAATAAAGAAAACCATATCTGGAGTGTAAGGCTTTTTAATTTTGATTATCACAGGCTATACAACCGCTCCGAAAGTTTCGACAGCACTATAAAACTTTATCCTTTTCTGCGGTATTCTTTTAATACGGCATTGGTAATGGGAGCAAGCGTGGGTTATAAAAGCGCTCATGTAAATGTAAAAAATCCTAAAATTATAAGTACGGTGAAGGCTAACCTGGAAGAATCCGGTTTGCCCTACGGCTTGCTGAGGCTGCCGAATAAAAATTCTCAAAATGGAAATTTTTTCAATAAATATTTAAAAGAATTTATAAAAGCTGACATTGAATATACTTATACAATTAATCATCCTAAATCAGCCATAGTATTCCGGGCTTTTGCCGGCGTTGGAATTCCAATCTCAAAAAATGATACAACCCTTCCCTTCTTTAAACAATATTTTGGAGGTGGCCCAAATAGTATGCGGGGATGGCCTGTAAGAGGCATTGGTGTGGGCGGTCAGCCGCTGGCGCCTTATGTCAACAATGCGCTGTTCAATGATCGCACAGGAGATATTCAACTGGAAGGAAATACCGAATATCGTTTTAATGTAGCCCCGCTTTTTTCAAATGCGATTCTTTTTAAAATGGCGTTGTTCGCCGATGTTGGAAATATCTGGAATTTTAAAAATACAAAACCGGATGGAAGCACTGACACTACGCAATTCAAATTTCAAAATTTATATAAACAGTTAGGAGTGTCTTCAGGTGTGGGTTTCCGCTTTGATTTTAGCTATTTTCTTATAAGGTTTGATGTAGGCTTCCGTTTTAAAAGACCAGACATTATAAAAAATGATGGATGGCAACTGCCGGATATTAGCTTGTCGCATCTTTTTGGCGCAGGAGATGCCAACAGGCTTTGGCGGTACGAAAATTTTAATGCAACTATCGGTATTGACTACCCATTTTAAACTGTTGTCGTTCCCGGCAACGGGCGGGGATCGAATCGGTTTTCCTTATAGTAAATTTCTTAAATACAAGAAATTCAATAACAAAAATTATCCCATCGTTTTTTAAAAAAAAAATTGAATGTTTTTCATTTATTTAGCTTAATAATAATTTTGAAATATGAAAGGCAGTTAATACTTTTACGCCACATTTTAATACCTAGATAAATACCTTACATCTTCCCTCGTTTTCTTATTACCCGTATTATTCGTTTTACCTATCCGTTGCCCGGTTTTAATTTTAAAGAATTAAAAATGCTTTTCATTAACTCCTTTTTAAAAATGAGCAGAAAAGTATAATTGTCTATACAAGTTTGCCTGATATTGAAAAACCAAGTTCAAGGTGCTGTGTTCCGGCACCTTTTTTTATTTAGATTATTTTTACTCACGCCTCTGCTCTTTTGTTCTTCCATTAATCTTTCATTTTTACCATTTAAATAGGTATTATGCCATTCAATGTACTATGTATTGCATAGATCATGCTTTAAACTATATCTTTGTTATGTCATTAACATAAAAACAATTAAAAATCAAAACGATGAAAACAACAATCAATAACGAAGAAACAATGGGCATGGAATTTTTCAAACGCTGTTTATATTCATTCCAGGTACTTATAGTAGGCATAGCAATTCCGGTATTATTCTTTTTGGGAATCTCAACAAGGGCGGATCAAAAGAAAGCCAGGCAAACTGAAATAAGCGTATCGGCTCACGGCGCAAAGATGACAGCAAATGCTGTGAATGATTTATACCGTTCAGGAACTAACCAGGTGTTTATGTAGAGAAAGTATAGGAAGAATTATTTAAAAATGTTATCTGTCTAACATCTTCATTACTATCGCTGCTCTGCATTGCGACCAGGAATGTAAACCTGCTTTTCCGGAAGATTGAATTTATGAATACAACCGGAAAAGTGGGAATGCAGTGATAAGAAAAAATCAGATCTCCTGATAGGCAAAAACATTAAAATGCTTTGCTAACTAAACAATATAAATATTTTGGCTAAAGCCAGCCAGATCAACATCACTCCACGGCCTGAAGGTCGTGGCAACTAAAAACAGCCCCGCATATTTTTGATAGCATCAAGGTAAAAAAGCCAATAGACTTGCCAATAGCAACATTTTCCTGACAGAATATAATAATTGCCACGACCTTCAGGTCGTAGGTCAGAAAAGGGACTTTCATTTTGATAATTTGAACAGGCAAACCTATTCAGCAGTATCAATAAAATGAGTTAACTAACTTTTATTAAAGGTTAAAAAGGTTAATGGATTTGAATAAATATTTACAATGAAACGCATCGATTTCAAGACTAAATCGATAAATATCACACCCTTGGTTCCCATCCTTTTTCATAAGTCCTTCCCCACAATTTCATGGCTTCATTATTATTTAAAATATGGCCGTTCGCTGGATCGCAGAGTAAAGCACTGCCTGTGCGCTGTGCGATATTAGCAAGATGGCAAAGCAATACCGACTTGGCACCAATATCAACAGGAGCTGTGAGCTTCGCTTCTCCGCGGATTGTATTTACAAAGTTCCGGAAGTGATAGCTATCAAGATCTCCATTTGCACTTACCGGATTATTAGGATCAGCAACCACTTCTGATTTCACGGCTTTTAGCAATTTGTTTTGTGTGTCAAAAATTTTATAATCACCACCGCCAAG
>JALZAJ010000092.1 GCA_030948465.1 Bacteroidota bacterium | reverse complement strand
TCAACCGTCTTAAGTTTAACCCGGTTTTTTATGCAAAAGTGATTTCAGGAAGTCGCATGCCGAATTTTATGTACATGCCCATTTTTGAAAATGTAGATGAACGCAATGCCCAGTGGAAGCGCTTTGGCGAAGATCCTCTCTGGAAAGATATTTCCACACGCCCTGAAAATGAAAACAAAGTTTCCGTTTCTCATATCGATAGTATTGTAATGCACGCCACTGATTACTCTGATTTTTAATTCGAACTCGTGCAGGGACATTAAGGCCACGAAAAAGTTTCTTTTTTGCATAAGGAATACTTTCAAGAATAAATTTTATTCCGGGCATAAAAAATCACCTTAAAAAAAACTGTCATAGATTTTAATTCATTTACAAAAAATACTTTATGAAAAAAAACGCCATATTGTATTCGATTTTACTTCTCTGTAATATTTCATTGGCTCAAAAATATGAAGGCCTTGCGCTTACGCCTCTTATGGGATGGATATCAGCGACTCACTGGTACAGGCTAACCGCAGATATTATAATCTCATCAGGTATGAAAGATGCGGGCTATACTTACCTGGTATTAGACGATGGATGGATGACAAAGGAACGAGATCCCAGGACGGGCGATCTTATTCCCGATCCTAAAAAGTTTCCCAACGGTATGAAGATTTTAATTGATTATGTTCATTCCAGGGGATTAAAATTTGGATTGTATAATTGCGCCGGAACCAAAACGTGTGCCGGCTATCCGGGCACACGGGGATATGAATACCAGGATGCCAGGTTTTATGCTTCTCTTGGAATTGATTATTTAAAATTTGACTGGTGCAGTTCACAAGGGCAAAATGCAAAAGAATCTTATACGACCATGAGTAAAGCATTAAAAGCAGCAGGCCGCCCAATCGTTTTTAGTCTTTGCGAATGGGGTAGCAATAAACCGTGGGAATGGGCCGAAAACGTGGGGCAACTTTGGCGCACTACCGGTGATATTTCTAATTTATTTGACAGCTATATTGATCATGGACGGTGGAAGCAACTGGGAGTAATGCCAATTGCAGACATGCAAAGTGATCTTAGAAAATATGCGGGTCCCGGGCATTGGAATGATCCTGATATGCTGGAAGTAGGAAACGGCATGAGTACAGGAGAGGATCGCGCCCATTTTTCTTTGTGGTGCATACTGGCTGCCCCTTTGATGGCTGGTAATGACCTGAGAAAAATGAGCAGGGAAACTGATGCCATACTTACTAACAAAGAAGTGATTGCGGTAAACCAGGATCCAATGGGAGTAGAGGGTTACAGATATCGTGTACAGGATAGCCTCGAAACCTGGGTAAAGCCTTTAAGTGACGGTGACTGGGCTGTGTGTTTTTTAAATAGATCGGGCGTTGCGAAGCCGCTTGAATACAACTGGAAAAATGAAATCATAAACGACACACTTTCCCGTCAGCAATTGAATGCGAATGAAACCACGTACAGCATCAGAAATCTTTGGGCAAAGATGAGTGCGGGAACTACAAAAAATCCTTTCAAAACAACCATACCATCACATGATGTGGTTATGCTCAGGCTTGGTAAAATGAAATGATGTTACACCAATACAGATTCAATAGCGGCAAGCTCATCATTTGAAAAAACATAATTTTTTATGGCATCAATGGCATCGGTCACCTGCTTAGGTTTGCTTGCGCCAAGAGCTATGGAGGTTATTCGTTTATCTTTTAAAATCCAGGCAAGTGACATTTGAGCAAGAGATTGATTTCTTTTTTCTGCGATCTCATTCAGTTTTTTTGCCATTTCAATAACGGCATCGGTTACCTGGTTTTCGGTTATAGCGCCATTTTCAAGATGTCTCCCGGCACGTGAATCGAGGGGAATTCCCTTCAAATATTTATTCGTAAGAATGCCTTGCGCCAAAGATGAGAAGGTGATACATCCAACTTTTTCTTTTTCTAAAACATTAAGCAATCCATCTTCAACCCAGCGATCGAGCATAGAATATCTTGGCTGGTGAATAAGACAGGGCGTGCCTAATTGCTTCAGCATGCCTATTGCTTTTGCTGATTCATTGGGCGGGTAACTCGAAATGCCGACATACAAAGCTTTGCCCTGGCGTACGATAAGATCAAGTGCTGTCATAGTTTCTTCCAGCGGCGTTGAAGGATCTGGCCGGTGGTGATAAAAAATATCTGCGTAATCCAGTCCCATTCTTTGTAAGCTTTGATCGAGGCTTGCCACCAGGTATTTTTTTGAACCCCAGTCTCCATAAGGCCCCGGCCACATGCCATACCCAGCCTTGGTCGATATAATTAATTCATCCCTGTATGGCAAAAGATCCTGTTTGAGTATTTTTCCAAAAGTGGTTTCTGCAGCCCCCGGCGGAGGGCCGTAATTATTGGCAAGGTCAAAATGAGTGATACCATGATCAAAAGCGGTATGTAAAATATTTCTGCAATTTTCATAGTCATCAATCTCACCGAAGTTGTGCCATAAACCCAGAGAAATTGCAGGCAGCTTTACGCCACTGTTACCACACCGGCGGTATTCCATATTGTTGTACCGTGCAGCTTGAGGTATGTATTCCATAAAAATTATTTTAAATGAAAAAACGGAAGAGTTATTTGTTCAAAAATAAGTCCAAATCAAATCAATAAAGAATTAGGATTGACATTGCAAATTCTTATGCAAGCAACAAAGCAGTAACACTGTACAGGTAAAGCCAAGGAGGTTTTTTAAGAGATACTTAATCAAAAGCACGCAAAAAAACCTCCCCTGTTTGTGCCGCTTAAATTGTTGCGGGTAGATTATTTTTTGCTGTGAAGACACTGAGAAAAAACACTTTTTTCGTTGGCGGGTTTATCATCGTCTGGATAATAATGCAGGACAGAAGCCCTTTAAAAGCAGGCAAAAAATATCGCCACAGCAAAAGATATTAAATATTTATCGGTAGCCCTTTCTGAATATTTTTCAAAATAACCTTCAACTGAACTTCAATTTTTTTGTATTCGTCGCTTGCCTGCTGAGCCAGTACAGGAAGCCCTTCCCTGATTTCAGCTTTAGCAAATTCTTCCATTTTAGAAAGGATTCTTAAAAGCTCGTTGGCCTGCAAAAGACCTGCACTGCTTTTTAATTTATGAGCCATTTTATAGGTGGCGTCAAACTGATTTACATTGGCGGCTTGCTGTAATTCCAATAATTCACCCGGAGTGTTGTTTAAAAAGATCTGGAGAATATCACACACATATTCATTATCATCCATTTCCTGAAGCAGGCTTAAATTAAATAAATGTTCGTTCATAGTTTGGTCGTTTTCCGTGGTAAGTGATTGAATTGATTTGCTGTCTAAAAAATGACTGATCCGTTTGTAAATAAAATTAATATCAAATGGTTTAGAGAGATAATCGTCCATGCCCATGGCAAGACATTTTGCCTTCTCACCCTTTAGAGCCGAAGCTGTCATGGCTATTATCGGAATAGAAAGCTTCATTACATTCCTTATGTATTTGGTAGCGGCGTAACCATCCATTTCAGGCATTTGCAGGTCCATAATTATTAAATCATACTCTTTATCATTTTGCAGGATGGAAACAGCTTCCAGGCCATTGTTAGCCATATCAACCAGGCCACCCGCTTTTTTCAACACTTGTCTTATTACTTTTTGATTCACTTCGTTGTCTTCTGCCACCAGGAATTTTTTGCCTTTTAAACGGGCGCGATAATCCGTAAGGTCTTCGCTGATAACTTCTGTTGAATTGCCCGCGTTGCCGTAAGAGTAGGGTATTGAGAATGTAAAGGTGGTGCCTTTGTCAACGATGCTTTCTACAGAGATATTTCCTTTTTGCAGTTCCAATAGCTGCCTGGTAATAGCAAGTCCTAAACCGGTGCCTCCATAACGGCGGGAAGTTTCTGTACTTGCCTGGGTGAAGCTTTCAAACATTTCATTGATCTTATCGCTTTGAATGCCTATACCCGTGTCCGTTATGGTGAATGCTAAAGTAATTCCATCTGCGGTTTTGGATCGAATAGCCGCACGTACCGTAATGCTTCCCTGATGTGTAAATTTTATGGCATTTCCAACCAGGTTCACGAGGACCTGGTTGAGCCGGTGGGGATCTCCGTTTAAGGTGTTCGGAATATTTTCGTCAATGATACATTGGAAATGTAAATCCTTGTCGTGTATGCGATGCCTGAAAAGAGCTTTTATATTTTCGATCACTTCTTTCAGCTCAAAATCAATTTTTTCAATCGTTAATTTGCCCGCCTGTATTTTAGAAAAATCCAGTATATCATTTATTATAACCAACAAATTATCTGAAGAACGTTTTATCGTTTTTGCAAAATCATGCTGTTCATTATTCAACCGGGTTTCCAATAAAAGGTCAGTCATTCCTTTAATACCATTCATAGGAGTTCTTATCTCGTGACTCATGTTGGCAAGAAATTGTTCCTGTAATCTTTTAGCATCCTCCGCTATTTTTTTTGCCTGAATCAATTCTTCTTCATACCGTACTCTTTCTGTGATGTCGGTGCCTATTCCGCTGGATCCATATATTTTATTCTGGACATCAAGCAAAGGAAATTTTATTATAAGGAAATGATGTTTGCCATCGGGCATTTCTATTATTTCTTCCATCTCAACATGCTTGCCGGTTCTTAACACTTCATTATCTACATTCGTGAAGCGTTGTGCCTGCTCCGGATTTGCGAAATCAAAAGCGGTTTTACCAATTACCGTGTCTTCGTTTACATGGAAGGTTTCTTTGAATTGTTTATTCGTCACTAAATATTTTCCATTTAGGTCTTTTATATAAATAAACGAGGTGGTATTATCGAGAATAGATTGTAACCGCTCCTGGTTTTGAACCAGCTCGCGTTCATATTTTCGCAGCACATTCTCCATTTCTTTTCTTTCAGAAATATCTTTTACGATGCACTGAAATCCGATGTGCTGGTTGTTTTCAGATACTAAAATGGCAGATTGCTCCACCCATTTTAAGTCACCCTGTTTAGTGCGGATGCAAAATTCAATTAACGTTTCTTCTATATTATTTTTTACCTGGTTCTTATATTTTGCTTTCACCTCATCCATCCATTCTTCATCTATCAATTTAGTAAAGTGCATGCCCTGCAATTCATCCAACGAATAACCTGTAAGCTGAAACGCTTTGCTGCTCGCGTATGTGATGAGCCCGTTTATCGTGGTAGTGTACATCACCACTCCTGAGTTTTCAATAAGATTCCGGTATTTTATTTCGTTGGTGGAGAGTTCGTTTTTTACATTCAGTAATCTCAATTCCGCTTCTTTTCTTCGTTCGTCTGTTCTGTTCAATGATCTTGCAAGCAACCACATGAGGATGCAAAAAATAGAGATGATAAGGATAATGCCGAGAGCTGATCCGAACTCCTGGTCAAACCATTGCAGCCGCTGGCCCTCAAGCCTGAAAAATCCAATGCCTACCGGTACCCCAATCCCTACGGGCAACAGCTTTCTAACGATTGCTCCGCCGATATTGTTTTGGGCGAAATCACTTACAAAGCCCTTTTGATGGCGACATAGTAATATACCTGACGACAGCAGGAGAAACGTGACTGCTGTATAAACAGGCATCGGTATAAATAAAGAAATTTGGTCAGCGGACGGCGAGGCATACAAATAGCCAATAACGGTAAGAAGACTTAATATAAAAGCAAAAAAAGCGAGCAACTGGGAGGCGACTTCATTTCCTTTTCTGCTGTCATTGATCAGAAGAAGGCTACAGGCCGTAAGCATAAAATTGATCACACTGTTAAATGCCATCCGGTTGCCAGCCAGTTTTTTTGGAAATAGCCATTGGTCGATACCCACATCCCATTGCGCACTAAACCCAATCATCCTCAGCGTCGCGATAAACAGAATAAAAGTGGCAATTATCTTTCCGGCATTTTTTATTTTTTGTTTGCGTTCTTTTTGAATGCAGAACAAAGCGAGCCCGCTCAGAATAAACATAATTGCGGTAACGGGATTCATTACTCCCGAAGAAGAAAAAATGTTTTTTAAGCTATCAATATTAAATTGCCATCCGCATACTACCACGCACGGAATTATGATAACGGCCTTAATTAAAATGGACGAGGATTTCCGGGTGTCAATAAAATTACTTTGCGTCATTTTCTGTTAAGTTTACCAACGTAGGTTGTAGCACAATTGAGCCGCATAAACAGTACGAAGTCCTTATCTGCAAAAAAGATTTTCATTTTAAAATAAGATTAGCCCCTGAAGCTGGTTTAGGGGGGTTACATGGTATATAACTGTAAATCCGTTAAAATATTACACGGGTAAAAAATAATTTTTTACTCTTCATTTTCCGGTTCGTGAGACACGAACCGGGGGCAAATAATTCCGCCTAAACAAATCAAAAGAAAAGAATTATTTATCTGATAAAAAATCCTGGACAAATAATTTGCTACTTATCAACGGAGCTATAGGCTGATATAGCCTCTGTATTTTTTACGGCCCATTTTTCAAGCTTCCCGGTTAATTCTTCCAACTTTACCGGTTTCGATATATAATCGTTCATGCCCGCTTCAATGCATTCTTCCTGGTCGCCTTCCATCGTATTGGCGGTAAGTGCAATAATAACGGGCTGAAATTGCATGATGTTTCTAATCATGCGGGTAGCTTCGATACCGTCCATTTCCGGCATTTGCATATCCATTAAAATAATATCGTACTTTTTCTCACGGCACTTATCAACTGCGATCACGCCATTCTCAGCCATTTCCGGCTTGTAGCCTAATTTATTAAGAATGTACAGGATCACTTTTTGATTAACGGCATTATCTTCTGCAACCAATATTTCCAAAGGATAATTTTTTGAAAAATTACCGGGAAGTTTTTCCAGTGTATTTTTTTCGGAAGGAGCTGCGATGCTCTGTGGTTCCAGAATATTTAATATATGCTTGCTAAGTATGTGCTGCCGCACGGGTTTATTAAGTATAGAAACAAATAACTTCGAATGCTCATGATGATAATCTTCGCCTACGGAACTCAGCAGGATCACGGGTATGGAAGGATAATGCTTCTGCAAATTTATGGCGAGCTGTATTCCATCCATTTCCGGCATTTGCATATCTGTTAATATAAGATCGGGTTTGCTGCCTTTGGATAAAATTTGCAAGGCTGCTTTTCCGGAACCGGCGAGTACAGGCACAAGGTTCCAGAGCTCAAGCTGGCTTTTAAGAATAGCCAGGTTGGTAATATTATCATCTATCACCAATACCTTTTTATTTCTCAGGTCAGCCATGTTATACTGTGTGTAAGCTTTCAACTGTTTTGTTCCGACAGCAGTTTCTATGGTAAATGAAAAAACAGAACCCGTTCCCACTTCACTTTTCACATGAAAACCGCCATTCATCAGGCTTACGAGCTTATCAGAAATAGCAAGCCCTAATCCGGTACCGCCATATTTGCGGGTAGTGGATGAATCTACCTGCGAGAATGCCTTGAATAACCGGTTTAGTTTTTCCTCAGGAATTCCTATGCCAGTATCCCGTACTTCAAAATTTAATAGTATGTCTTCAGGTCCATTATTTTGTATGAGGTGAACACCGATAAATACTTCTCCCTTTTCCGTAAATTTCATAGCATTGCTTACCAGGTTGGTAAGCACTTGCCTCAGCCGCAGGTCATCTCCTACAATTTGTACAGGCACATCTTCATCAATTTTATACACCAGGTCAAGCCCGGCAGCCGCGGCCTTTTTACCAAAAATGTCAAGTACATCTTCTATGCAAGCTCTAAGGTTAAAATCCTCATGTTCCAGTTCCATATTACCGGATTCAATTTTAGAGAAATCTAAAATATCATTGATAACGTTCAGTAAGCTTTCCCCGCAGGTAGTTATCGTATCTGTATATTCTCTTTGCTGCTCAGTAAGCGACGTTTCAGCAAGTAAAGACGACATACCAATTACGCCATTCATCGGCGTTCTTATTTCATGGCTCATCGTTGCCAGAAAAACACTTTTTGCCTGGTTAGCAAGTTCTGCCTCATGGCGCGCTTTTTCTGCTTCAATCCTGGCTTTTTGTTCTTCGTTTGATGAATGATGTAATTGTTGCGTACGTTCTTCCACCTTGTTTTCCAGCTCTTTTTTCTGCGCCTTAATTGAGCGTATTCTTATTCTATAAAATGTGATGCAACATCCTGCAATCGTAACGGCGACCAATAATTTAAACCACCACGTTAGCCAAAACGGAGGTACAATAATTAATTGCACACTTAAAATATGAGACGACCATTCTCCGGAGTTAGTAAGCGCCTTTACTTTGAAGGTATAATTTCCGGGGTCGAGATTGGTATAGCTGGCGGTGCGTTTATCGCTCGATGCGTTCCAATTCTTATCTAGGCCCTCCAGCATATACGCATATCGCTTCTTTTCGTCATTAGTATAATTTAAAGAGGCAAATTCAAATTCAATTACGGAGCTGTTATACGGTAAGGTTATAGACGTCGTTTCCGTGATATCTTTTTTCAGAGGCGATGCTGCCGAATCGGTAGCCACCGTTATCTTTTTATTTGAAATCCTGAAACCGGTTAACACTAATTGCGGGTCAAATGAAGCCACCGTGATGTTGCCGGGATAAAATAAATTGAAGCCATTGTTACCGCCAAAATAAAATTCGCCCGCAGCGCTTCTGCAAAATGATTGTTCTTTAAATTCATTTCCCTGCAAGCCATCCACCACACCAAAGTTTTTAAATGTTTTTTTACCTGGATTAAAACAGGAAATACCTTTATTAGTGCTTATCCAAAGGTTTCCCCTGTCATCATTTAAAATTCCAAAAATGGTATTTCCAGGCAGCCCGTCTTCCACTGTATAATTTTGTATGGTGTTTAATTGGGGATTTAAAGCGGAAAGGCCGGAGCCGGTTGCGATCCAAATTATTCCTTTTTCATCCTGGTACACATGTCCAACACTGTTACCGGCAAGTGAATTTTTGTTTTGGTCATCATGCACATACTTACGGAAGGTGAACGTTTTTTTATCAAATACATTTAAACCTCCGCCGTCTGTTCCAATATATAAATGGCCGTTTTTATCATCAAAAATTGAAAAGATTTTATCGCTGGAGATACCCTCTTTATTATTATCTGAAAACCGGTATTTTACAAAAGTGTTCGTTGCTGCATCGTAACGGTTAAGGCCACCGCCATAAGTGCCTATCCACATATTTTTATCAGCATCCTGATAAATATTCCACGCGTTGTTACTGCTTAGGCTGGCAGCATCTGCCGGGTTATTTTTAAAATGCCGGTAGCTGTTTTTCTCCCGGTTATAAACCGTTATCCCGTCTCCCCAGGTTCCTATCCATAAGTTATGGTTGCTATCTTCCGCTATATTTAATACATAATTTCCGCAGATGGAATTCGCATGGGCAGGGTCATGTTTATAGTGAGTAAAATTTCCTGATGAGCGATCAAATAAATTCAATCCTCCGCCATCGGTGCCTATCCATATATTTTTTTTAGAATCTTCATATATGCACAACGTTTTATTATCGCTCAGGCTTTTGGCGGATGACGTATGTTTGAAATGTTCAAATTGATTGTCCCTGTTTATAATGCTTATGCCTCCTGAAAAAGTACCGAGCCACATATCGCCCTTGCTATCTTTGCAAATAGAATAAATGGAATTATTACTGAGGCTGGTATTATCTATTTCATCATAAACATACGTGGTGAACTGGCCAGATGAGCTGTTCAATATGGATAGTCCTCCATTTTCAGTGCCTGCCCATATATTGCCGTAGAGGTCTTCACTTATTACGCGAACTTCATTACGGCAAAGGCTATTCGCATTGTGCGGGTCATTTTTATGATGGATAAAAGTCCCATTTTTTACGTCCAATAAATCCATTCCGCCGCCATTCGTTCCAATCCACAAACGATGTTTGCTGTCTTCAAAAACGTTATAAATATCATTGGAAGAAATTGTTGTTGCTAATGCATCATCATGCTGAAAATTTGTAAAGGATTTAGTAATCGGATCAAATAAATTAAGACCGCCATGCGTAGTTCCCACCCATAGATTTTTTTCTTTATCCTGGTAAACTATTCTTATAAAATCATCACTGATGGAATGCGGGTCGTTCCGGTCGTATCTGTAATGGACAAAAGAGCCGGCTTTTTTATCCAGCATATCCAAACCTGCAGACTCAGTGCCAATCCATATATTGCCGTTCGTATCTTCCCGGAGCGCTGTAATAAAATTAGCCGCAATACTTGCAGGTTGTCCGGCATCATGTTTATAGCAATTGAAGGTTCCTTTTTCGCGGTTAAAGTGATTTAACCCGCCGCCCCATGTTGCGATCCACAAGTCACCGTTCTTACTTTCTATTATAGCCGGTATATAATTATTGCTGATGCTGTTTTTATTTTTGGGGTCATTTCTGTACACCGTAAACTTATATCCATCGTATTTATTTAAACCATCCCGCGTGCCAAACCACATAAAACTGCGGCTATCCTGCAGCACACAAATAACATTGCTTTGTGAGAGGCCCACATCGGTTTGCAGGTGTTCAAATTTTAGGTTTCTGCTTTGTGCAGCGCTTTCAAGAGAATGGAGAAGCAATAGGGATAAGAGGAGGAAACAAGCTTTCATAGGGGTTTAATTTTGCAGACGGTTCAATGTGTAAGGGAACCGAAAGCTATTTATCAATTCATGGAATATATTTAATAGACTACAACGGTCTATTAAAAAAATAATTGTCTTTTGGTAATGGCCCATGTTCCCGGAGTTAATTTTCAACAAAATGTAAAACTCCGATACCCCGTTATAAAAATGCAGGTTTAAAATTGTAAAAGCGGGAATTTAAAAAAAGCTATACTTTTTTCTTACTTCAGCCGTTTATTCTTTACCACAAGTTGCCTATGAAAAAATTGCCCATCCTGTCCTGTACAGTTTACCTAAAATATTTTATTAAAAATTCATTATGTCCTTAGTTCTTAAACAGCCGGGAAGTTTAATGTCGTCGTTGATAAGATCATTTTCATTTAAAAAGACGAAGACGGAATCTGCTGCTGTGACAACTTCTTTGACCGACAAAATAAATATTTTCCTTACTATAGATCAATCTGCTATTGGTGAGCATTTTAATCCTAATGATCCGGCTCCGCTTTATAAAAGACAGCTCAGTCACGAGTTTCAGCAATACATCATGGCATCGATAGAAGCCGCCAAAAGGCATTCGGTTTTTTATTATAAGATCACCTGTAAAAACAAAACCGATAAACAATATACCGAGCCGTTTATTTATGCAATAAGGAGACATTTCACCACAAAAAAGGTAATTGAAATTGAGAAGTTTGAGAAGTTTAAAAGACGCAGTTATCTCTTATTATTTCTAAGTCTTTTGGTAATGATGATATGCCATGGATTAGTGCCTATGATCTTATCGGATGATCAGGGTTTTACTTCGGCCCTCCATAACGGGCTGGATATTTTTAGCTGGGTTATTCTCTGGCAGCCGATAGACAAACTTGTTTTTCAATGGAACCCGCATCTCAAGCAAATTTCCTTAATGAACCGGCTTGTGAATGCAGAAATTACAATAACCGAAAGTGCGTAAAAATATAATCATATTACTTTTTTTAATTTCTCCGGTAATGAGTATGTGCCAGGTTCATGGCGGCTTTGAGCAATATTATTATACAGGTGGCGGTGCATCTTCCATCGTTCCCAGGCTATATTACGAGAGCTTGAACAACTGGTTTGGAGAGATTCGTTATAATTATGAAGAGTTACAAACTGTATCTGTTAATGCCGGCAAAAAGTTCTCGTTTAATAAGCAGGTAAACTTTTCTATAACTCCATTTGCAGGCTTGGTTTTGGGCAGGCTTACCGGCGGAAATGCCGGCTCCAATATAAGTGCAGAATATCAGAATTTATTTTTTTCATCGGAATCCCAGTACACATTTTCTTTAAAAGAAAGATCTGAAAGTTTCTTTTTCAACTGGTCGGAAATGGGATACCAGGTTACAAAATTTATGTATGCCGGCATGGCGTTACAGTTCACACATCCGTTTGAAATAAAAAATAATTGGGAACCGGGCTTCATGGTAGGAATAGTTTATAAAAACTGGACGTTTCCGCTGTATGCATTTAATCCGGTTCAAAAAAACAGGAACTATGTTTTGGGAATCAATTGGGAATGGAAATATAAAAATGATGAAACCCTGAACAGATGATCTTCCTTCAAAATAATAAACAACAATATATCATTTTTTACAATTACAACTTTTAACTATGGTGTTTTTCGCAGCCACATTAACGGTGATGTTCTTTATTGCCTGCTTATATTATTATACAGGTATAAACGGCGTCAAAATACAAAACCACGAATTGCGCCGGCAAGTAGAGGACCTCAATAAGCAATTGGATTTTCACGCAGAAAAAGAAGCTAAAGCAAGGCGTGAAGCAGAAATCGCCTTCAAGGCAAAGGGAAAACTGCTATCGTTGCTGAGCCATGAAATTCGTACGCCTATGAATGGTGTAATAGGAATGGCCACCCTGATGGCTGGAACCGAACTGAATACTGAACAGCGGGAATATGCCAATACGATACTCGATTGCAGCACAAAGCTTCTCACCAATGTTAACGATATCCTTATCAACGATATGCTGGATTTTTCTAAAGTGGACACAGAAAGCGTTGAGTTGGGACACAAAAAATTTGACCTGAGAAATTGTATTGAAGAAGTAATGGGCATCATGGCGGGTAAAGCTGCTGAAGCAAGCTCAGAGCTTCTTTACGGGATCGATCAAAATGTTCCTATGCAAATAACGGGAGACTATAAACGCTTGCAGCAGGTATTGATAAATCTTTTGGAGAATGCTGTGAACGCAACTAAAAACGGTGAAATTCTTTTAAAGGTTAGCCTGAATGAAAATATAGAAAATATAGAAGGAGAGCAAGTGAGGTTAGGCTTTACCGTTAGTGACACGGGCAGCGGTATTTCCCGGGACAAATTACCGCATCTTTTTAAAGGAGCCCTTCCGGCGGATTATTCCACCAAAGATAAAAAAGTAAGCAAGGGTTTTGGGCTGGTTATTTGCAAAAGGCTAGTGGAACAAATGGGCGGCGCCATTACACTGGAAACCAGCTCCGCTAAGGGAACTGTTTTTATATTTAGCATCGTGACTACCTCATCAGAGGGGCCGGCTGCCGATGATATAAAAAACAGGATGATTGGCTTTGAAGGAAAGCAGGTGTTGATCGTCGATGACAATGCAACCGCTCTTTCGATTTTAAGTCAACAATTAGAAGAGTGGAAATTTTTACCTGTATTGGCTTCGTCGGGTAAGCAGGCGTTGGAAATTCTATCTCAAATATCAGTGGATCTTGTACTTACTGATTTATTAATGCCGGATATGGACGGTGTAGAACTATCCCAATCCATCAGGGCACAATATTCCAAAACCCCGGTCATCTTATTGAATGCCGTAAACGCAGAAAGCTATAAACCGCATGCCGCCATTTTCAGCGCCGTAATAAGTAAACCCCTTAAGCAGCATGTATTGCTGGATAGCATTCTTACCGGCGTAAGGCATAACGACCAGTCTTCGGTTAATGGAAGTGCACAGCTTATTCCGGATAATTTTTCTGAGAAATATCCTCTTCATATCCTGGTTGCGGAAGATAATCCGGTGAATCAAAAATGGATCAGGAAAATTCTTTCTAAGATTGGCTATAAGTGTGAGATAGCTGAAAATGGAAAAGTAGTAATGGAAAAGGTAAGCTTAGAAAACTACGACCTCATTTTAATGGACGTTCAAATGCCGGAAATGGATGGACTGGAAGCAACAAAAATGATCCGGCTTTGCCTCCAGATTCAACCGGTAATAATTGCTATGACAGCAAACGCTATGCAGGGAGACCGGGATGAATGCATTCAAAGTGGCATGAACGATTATATAAGTAAGCCCGTTGAATTAAATGTGCTGCTGAATATGCTTGAAAAATGGGCGTTGCTGATTAAAGAAAAGAAGCAGAATGCAGTCAAGGTAAAAAATGTGGTTTAAGTTCGGTGACAAATAAGAATGGGAATTTTCTTCTTTTCCATACGATAATAGGTTTTTAATGCGTTAAAAGGAATGAGATGAGATAATTAAATAGCGACAGAAGAAATCTGGAAGCGATATGAGCTGCATCCGCAATATTTAATTGTTTGAGATCAGAAATCAAAAAATTTTATTAGCATACCTATGAAAAATTTCCTCCCGGCACTGTTAATGCTCTTATGCGCCGCAGTATCACCAAGATTATTTGGCCAAAACGTTTCTATCAATTCTACAGGAAGCAACGCTGATACCAGCGCCATGCTTGATGTAAGCAGTACCACCACAGGATTTTTGATGCCTCGCATGACGACAGCCCAGCAGAATGCTATCATTCTACCTGCTACAGGCCTGGTTATTTTTAATACTTCGATAAATTCCATAGCAGTAAATATAGGTACACCATTAAGTCCAAACTGGTCACCATTGGGCATTGCATCCAGCGGATGGGCCATTACAGGGAATACCGGCATTAATCCGTTAACTAATTATTTAGGCACGACGGATAATAACAGTTTGCGGTTTCGCACCAATAATACGCAGCGTATGAAGATTGACAGCGCCAGCGGAAATGTGGCAATAGGCCAGGATGTATTTGACCCAACCTATCCGGAGAAACTGGTAGTTAATGCCGGCGTTACCAACTCAGTAAATGCAATAGTTGCCAAAGGAAGTATAGATAGTTATTTGCAGTTCAATAT
>JALZAJ010000091.1 GCA_030948465.1 Bacteroidota bacterium | reverse complement strand
AGAAAAATTGAAAATATTTTTCAATTATACACAACCATAGTAAATACCTGGGCAAGTTATTTAGAAGATGAAGAATCTTTTGAAGATGATTATTTTGAAGATGATGAAATTCAAGTACCTGCTGTATCCACTAAAATCGGAAGAAATTATCCATGTCCGTGCGGCAGTGGGAAAAAATACAAAAAATGCTGTATGAATAAATTGCCACTGTAATTTATGCAGCGCTTCATCTCAATTATTAAAATCTTCAAAGAAAGTTTATCTATAAAAAGTTTATCTATAAAAAAACTTGAAATGAAATTCCTTAAGATCATAAAAAAATCCATCGCGTAGGGCAGTGTCTGAGGATGGCATTAAATAAAAAATTGCTTTGTGATTTCTATTCCTTTTTTCCACCAAACTTTTTTCTCAATAAGCTTTCTATCCTGTCAGCAAGTGATTCGGCTGCTTCGCCGGAAACAGCGGTTAAACCTTCCAGCGCTTCGCAAAAGCTATCAATGGCTGCATTGTATTTTTGAAACTGGTTCAATAAAATTTTCTCATCGCCGGTTTCCCAATAATATCCCTCATCGCTAAGCGTAAAATCGTTGAAGTATTTTCCTGAGATATGTTTTAATAATTTGATGATGGCTATATGCGCATCAGGGCCTGCATATTGAGTTTTGGTGCTCGTTGTAAAAATTAAATCTTTGTCTAACTGAACGCCATCATAAATTTCTTTTACCACGATGTTGATGGGAGAAAGCAAACGCCCATTTTGGTTAAAAGTGAGAAAGACCGGTTCACTTCCTTCCGGTGCAAAGCATATTCCTTTTATTTTATCATCGTCAAAAGTTTGGGACTTCCATTCCAGCGTTTCACAAATATCTTTTACTTCCTCTATCAGCGGATCCACCAAAGCTTTGTCGCGAATGCAGCCTGAATAATGAATCGATAATCCCATGAGCAAATTGTTTAAAAAGTTTATGAAATCGTTAGTGAAGTTTAGTTATAACGGTTCCGCACATACGTAATTTTATTTTTGATTGTATGGTACACTAAAGATAATGAAAAATGAAACCAGGTTTAACCATCAGGGAGCATTTCAAAATGTTGCTCTGGATTCAAGGTTGCCAACCTTTGGAGGCTTTGAACTGAAACGAGATTGTTAAGGTTGGCAACCTTTGCGCCGCTCTTCATGTTTTGGGTAACAAACCTGTAAGCAATATCTTTATCGGCTTATTCATTTTAAAAAAAAAATTCACATGAAAAAAATTACAAAAAAAATGGTGCTTGAGGCATGTTTGCAAAAGCAGGAAGAGTTGGTAGCAAGTTTTGAAGAACGGGTAAATATGATGAAGTCTGACACATATAACCAAAAACAATCTGCCAGCCAATCAGAAGACCGCACTGCCGGAAAAGTTGATCTGTTAGATACCTACAAAACAGAACTGGCTTTTGCACGGCGGGAGATGGAGTACCTGAAGACTTTGGACGCATCAATTGAAAATACAAATGTGGCGCCTGGTGCATTAGTGGTAACCGACCGCATGAATTTTTTTATTGGAGTTTCGAGTGAAAAAACAGGAGTTGACGGCGAAGAAATCTTTGGTATATCAACGAATGCGCCGATTTATAAATTGATGGCAGGATTAGAAAAAGGCGCAAAGTTTAAATTTAATGAAACGGAATATAAGATTAAAGATGTTTGCTGAGTTATCCGTAGTTGCTTGCTCATCCAATCAAATACCCTAACGTTTTCATCCGGTTTACAAAGGCCGCTGTTTGTCTCTCTTCCACAAGAATATGAAAGCCTTCTGCTTTAATAATGATGTTTCGCAAATCGTTATCCTGGGCTATAATACGGTGCAGTTCTTTGTTTTCGGGAGGCAGTTTAAAAACACGCATATTACTTTTTGAATGAATGTCTTTACTGTTGCTTATTAATTGTTGTAAATAATTTTCCCAAAAGGCAGGCAATTTTTGATTGATGGTTTGTTTGAAAAGTGCGATCTTATTTTCCAGCTCATTGGTAGATTTACAATTTCTCAAAAACTTTTCGGGGCTGAACTGGTAACGGTTGCCGCTTACTTTTACGGCATAATCATTCATCATGGTATCGCCCAATAAAATGTCGCCTTCAATGCGGATAACAGGGCTGTTTTCATCAAAGGAAAGTTTAGTATTCAGATCGCTTTCGGGCAAAGCATAAGCTTTTTTTAATCCCAGCATATAAGCTCCCAGGCCAGTGAGGCGGCAGGCCTGCAACCCGTCATAATAAGAATAATTGAGCGGTGCATCTTCATCAATCGATATTTCCATTAAGCCAAAAGCCGCTAATAAAAAAATATGCCCGGCGAGGTAAGGAATAGCGATATGATTATCCGGTTTTACATCATCCATTACTCTGCCATAACCACGTTGCGTTCCAAAGTCTATCGAAAGCTTGTTGATCTTCCATTGGCTAAGTGGAATCAAGTTAATGAAATGTGTTGAGGCGAATTGTTTTATATTTTCAAATGTCACCCAATTTTCCGTGGGCATATCTTTGAAGATTTGAAAAATATCGGGCGTAACCTGCCCGTTAAAATCTTCGTAATGAAAAAAGTTGACGCCTTTAAGGTGCGGCAGTAGAAATGGAGCCGGAGGTTTCTTTACAAAATTCCGGTTGAAGAGATGCTTTAAAACATTGAGCGGCGATTCTGAAATTGACGCCATCTTAAAGCCATCAAATAACCCGGCAATCATCAGCGCACGAAGTGCATTATCTCCTTCGATAGGAAAGGGTTTTAGTCGCAATGTTTTTGCCATCTTTCTGGCTGTAACGGCATTGGGATATCCCTTTTGAGAATAGGTTATTTTGTTTTGTAAATAGTAGGTTGTTATAAGAGGGAGTTCCCTGAAAATGATTTCTTCGGCATTGAAAATAATAATTTCTTCAGGCGGTTTTACAGGTTTTAAGAAATAGCCTTCGGGCTTGGGAAGCGCATTGCTCAGCACTTTGCGCATCAGTTCCGGAAAAATAATTTTTGGGTTTTTCTTTTCTAAAAATTTTGCTGCGTTTTCGCTGCTGAAGTCATTCCACTTGTCGCGGATTACCATAAACGGATGCCATCGTTTGAAAATTTTATTTTTTACCAAACGGTAAGTATCGCCGTAGTACCTGACACCGGCGACTTTCTCAACAAATACTGCGGGCTGCCCATAAATTTCCTCTAATTCTTTGCAGCTGATAGATTCCTGCCATGTTCCTTTTTCCAAAATTTTTTTATCGGGCTCTGGTTGCGACTTATAAAAATCCAGAACAGCCGTTTTGTTGCTATAAAAATTTGCACAGATGATCGCCAGCTCAGTTTTTTGAGGAATTTTTTCAAGGTTGATTCCCAAAGTAATATCCCGCCCACTTTTTCCCTCCCAGCTTTTGTTAATATTTTTTGATAGAAAATCTTTAACCGGCAGAAACCATAATTCATAAAGAGGATCTTTGGTATAAGTCATTTCCAGTTCAAGGGCGAGATCTTTTTCAGCGATAGTTTCCATTCTTGTTAAATATTATTTGCCTAAAATAAATTTTATGTCGTCTTCGCTTAAAGCCTTTAACGAAGAGCTGTCTGCAGAGATAATGTTTTCAAATAATGCGCTTTTCACTTCTTGTAATTTTAATATTTTCTCTTCAATCGTATTCATCGTTATTAGTTTGTAACTCATCACCTTTTTATCCTGCCCAATACGATGCGTACGGTCTATTGCCTGGTTTTCGGCGGCTTTGTTCCACCACGGGTCGAAAATAAAAACCATATCCGCGGCAGTAAGATTAAGCCCGGTGCCACCGGTTTTTAAGGTGAGGATAAACACCTTACAGTCGGCGTCATTTTGAAAACGCTCCACCAATTCCTGGCGGTTGCGTGTACTGCCGGTCATCGTTACAAAGTCAATGCCCCGCTTATCTAATTCTTCGCCGATTAATTCTACTGCCAATAAATAATTAGCAAATACCAAAATTTTGTGCTTGTTGGCAATTGCATCTTCTAATTGTTCTATCAATATTTCCAGCTTGGGCGAGTGGATCCGGTTTTCTGTTTGCGACTCCGGAACAGAAGCAATTTGCCGCAGTTCGTTCATTGCCTGGAAAATAAAAAATTGCGCTTGCTGAATGCCTTTCATCGCCACTTGTTGCTCTATGGATTCTTTGTAAAATAATCTTCGCTGCTCATAATAGCGCGCCTGTGTATCGCTCATTTCTACATACAAAGTTTGCTCAATTTTATCGGGCAGTTCTTTCAAAACATCTTTTTTCAAACGACGCAATATGAACGGATAAATTTTTCTTTTCAATTCCTGCACCGCGTTTTTGTCATCGTGTTTTTGAATTGGATTCAGATAATTTTGATTGAAACTATCCGCACTGCCAAACATGGCAGGATTTAAAAAACGGAACAAAGCATATAACTCCGATAAATTA
>JALZAJ010000084.1 GCA_030948465.1 Bacteroidota bacterium | reverse complement strand
TGGAGTAAAACTTTTTTTGATAAGCATGTATTGGTTCTCCTGCTTCCATATTTTAAAGTTACAAAAGATAAAAGCATCTTAATGAGATATTTTTAAAGCAAAAAATTCAAGATTGGTTGCAAACTTTTAGAAAGTTATTCCAGGACATTCGGAATATTTTTTTAATTTTTATCAATTCAAACTCACATCAAACTCCTTCTCATCCGCAACTGAATAATCCGTCACCACATTATACAACGTGTCTCTTTCCACCGGCACCCTTTTCGCCTGCTTAATAAGTGTTACCAATTCCTGGGTGCTCATGGTTGGATTTTGCTCTTCGCTGCCAGCCATGGAATAAATTTTTGTGGAATCATCTATGGTGCCATCCATATCATCTACTCCAAATGAAAGAGAGAGTTGCGCATTTTGCCGGCCCAACATTGGCCAGTAAGCTTTAAGATGAGGGAAATTATCCATGTAGATTCGCGCCACGGCATACATTTTCATGTCTTCCGTTATGGATGATTCCGGCACGTTGCTCATATCATTATTTTGATTGCGGAACTTAAGGGGAATGAAAGTGTTGAAGCCGTTTGTTTTATCCTGCAAATTGCGTAATCTCCGCATGTGATCAATGCGATGTGAATAATTTTCAATATGCCCATAAAGCATAGTGGCGTTGGTATGCATTCCGAGGTTATGGGCTGTTTCATGAATTTTTAGCCAACCATCGGCATCCACTTTATCAGCACTTATTTGTTGCCGTATTTCTTCATCAAAAATTTCAGCGCCGCCGCCGGGTAATGATTGAAGACCTGCATTTTTAAATTTCAACATGCCTTCCTCCACGGATAGTTTTGCTTTCCTGAACATATAATCGAGTTCGACAGCAGTAAATCCTTTGATATGTAGTTCCGGCCTATGGGCTTTAATATCAGAAACCAGGTTACAGAAGAAATCAAGATCCATTTTTGGATGAACACCGCCTACTATATGAACTTCAGTTACCGGTTTCCCATCATAACCTTTTACGATATCCATCATCTGGTCATGACTTAAAACCCATCCTTCGTCGCGGTGTGCATAGAGCCTGGAGTAAGAACAAAATTTACATGAGAAAACGCAAACATTAGTAGGCTCAATATGAAAATTTCTATTGAAATAAGTTTTATCTCCGTGTTTTTTTTCTCTTATGTAATTCGAGAATGTTGCAGCCAGCCCAAGGCTTGCTTTTTCGAATAGCATCATTCCCTCTTCATCACTTATTCGTTCATCTGCGGTAATTTTTTCCGCAATCTTATTAAATTCTTTGCCTTCATTCAGTGAACTTACTATTTGTAAAAGTTTTTCCTTTTTAGTTGCCTCTATCATAAGGGCAAAGTTACTTCAGACTAATATGTAAAACAAAGGCTTGATGTGGAATATTCCTATATGGCTGAATGTGGATTACTTTTTTAACGACAGCAACATCCGGTTGTTATAACTTGCGGGCATATAAATTTGTATAAATTTGCTTGTGGTTTCTTTCGCCTGGTCTCAGACCATTTTTAAAAATAATTTTTATGAAAGTATTATTAGATATCAAAGATTCAAAGGCTTCTTTTGTAATGGAGCTTTTACAAAACTTACCTTTTGTAAAAGCGAAGCCACTTACGCCGCACAGAGCTAAAGTATTAGAAGATGTAAAGGAGGCTGTAGAAGAAATGAAATTGGTGAAATCAGGGAAATTAGTTGCTCGTAATGCAGAAGATTTATTTCATGAGTTATAAAGTAAAGGCTATTCCCAAATTCGAAAAGGAAATGAAACGATTGTCAAAAAAATATCCTTCCTTAAAAAGCGAATATCTGGGCTTTATAAGGTGTCTAAAGCTTCGGCCTTTACAAGGAACTCCGACTGAAATGATTGCTTTAAAATCCGATTGGCTATCGCTTCTAAAGGAACGGGAAAGTCAGGAGGGGCAAGAGTAATAACATATACAGGTTT
Source organism: Bacteroidota bacterium (assembly GCA_030948465.1). Classification (GTDB taxonomy): domain Bacteria; phylum Bacteroidota; class Bacteroidia; order Chitinophagales; family Chitinophagaceae; genus Ginsengibacter. The sequence continues at coordinate 18,556 of JALZAJ010000084.1, read as the reverse complement.
TACAAACTTCTGTTTATCTTCTTTCTATCTACGATAAATCCGAACAGGAAAATATTCCTGACAAAGAACATAAGGATCTGTTTAAATTGATTCCTTCGTAATAAAATCCAACGCTAACTGCATGCTTTAATTATTTTTTATTTCTCCAACGATTTTTACGATCAACGTTTTTCAAATAATTTGCCAGTTGATTATGTTCCCTTTCAGGTTACAGGGTTTATTGCTTAACAATTCTCTCCACCACCGTTTTTTCCGTGTACATTAATTTAACTATATAAACGCCGTTAGCGAATCTGCTAAAGTCAACCTGCATTTCTGTATTTCCACTGCCATTGAGATCCTTCATCCATACCAACTGGCCAAGGGAATTGTAAATAGCTACTTTTTGCAGGGTCGCTGGCACCTGGTAATTTCGAATGATAAAAGAGTTGTTGAAGGGGTTTGGATAAATAAGATATCCCTGGTTTTTAAGCCGCTGCGGCAGTATCTTGGTATAGATATTTATATTGTCAATGTAAATATTGTTTTGCTGATTGCCTTTTGCAACAAAATACACCTGGAAATTTTTAGTTCCTATAATTGGATTCAGGTAAATATTTATATTCTTCCATTGATTATTGTTGGTGGGAGTAAAGACGGTACTGCTGGCAAAATTGGGATCGTTTATCGTTTGCAGATCTGCGCCCCATTTTTTCCAGATGGTCGTAAACGTTTGGCCGCAATCCTGCGTTATCTGCAGCTCCAGCGTATCCAGCGGAAGCTGTGTGCTGCCGGGATATTGTATTCCCTGCGCATAAGAATAATCAAAAGAAACAAAAAATGAATCGACTTTTGCATCATACTTAATAACCGGTGAAGAAAATTTATCAATCGTATTGGACGATGGATAATCATAATTTCTCAGCACCATTGATCCGGTTCCGGTTCTGGCTGCCGATGTTGTTCTCTCCCAGGTTAAAGATCCATCCGGGTTTTGTAAGTTCCAGTTTGCGGGCGGGAAAGTTGTCGCCTCAAAATTTTCAGAAACGGGCGCATCCAGGATCGGGGCAATAGAAAAAGATTTTCGCACTGTATCATTATAACTATACTGGTCAGGCATTCCGTTAGGTTCTGATGTAAACATGGTAAGAATATGAGAACCTGGTACAGACGTAACAGGGTTAACCTTTATAACCTGCGTTGAACATCTTGGCAAAGACCCGGAATACATAAGCGTTTCCACCGGGCCGTTATCTACCTGGTAATTTATTTTGATAGATCTCAATGTATCAAAGCCAGCATTTCCAATAATTATTTCAGGCGTGAAATCCGGCGTGCATAAAATACCGGGCGGCGCTGTGATTGCCACCGCAAACGCATTGTACTGCCTCGTTGCCACTCTTGAAATAGACAAATTATCCACATAAATATTGTTGCCATCATCGGTCATAGCTTTCACGCCTGCTAAAATGGATGTTGCAGTAAGTCCGCAAGCGGATATGCTTACATGATCATTCCTCCATTGGGAGGAAGAAGGAACAAAAGCGTCGGTAACAAGAGTCCCCGCAGTCGATAGTCCGGCGCCGCCTTTTCGATAAGTTGTGGCTATCCATGTTGCCCCGCAATCTGTTGAATAAACTATTTGCAAAGAATCATGATCAGTGGCCAAATGTTGTGCATAGGCAACATCAAAACTTATATTGATTGAATCCGTTCCGGCAATATCGATCTTTGGTGATACAAGAATATCAGTCTGGCCTGTATCAGCATAATTAAATGCATTAAAGATCATGGAAGCGAGGCCGCTTTTCATTGCTGCTGTTGATCTTGCCCAAGTAATACCACCATCAGGATTCCAAATGGTCCATCCACCCGGCGGTGGAAATGCGGAAGCCTCAAACCCTTCAGTATTCGGTAAAGGCAATGCCGGTAATACATTGAATGTAATAGACGTAGTATCATTCGCCGTGCGCTGATCCACAGTCCCGTTTGGCTCAAACGTATAGGCTTTCAATGTATGCAAACCCGGCGATGGATTTAAAGGAAGATTTATTGTCAGGTTTTTAGTTGCAAAAAGATTCAATGCTAAATTGGAAAATGAATTAGCGCCAATATTTATTCCGTCCAAAATGAGGCCTACTGATATGGAATTCAATTGAGCTTTTCCAATATTACTAACGGTTACTTCAGGAGTGATGGGAAGATTACAATAAGGCGCCGCATTGTTTGGTGTTATAATAGTTGACAGCGCGGCATCGTTTGTAAACGTATTAAAAGAAACTTCCGCCCACCATACACCATACTTAGATTGATTATCAGCAATGCCAGACCGTTCTTCAGCGTATTGTTGTATGGTCCATAAATTCCCGGTTACCGGATCTAAGGCCGAGTGACTATAATCTCCCCATCTCGCCCTGCCACTGCCAAAATCTTTCCAATAGGTACTTATTCCTCCTTTAAATACATATTCGTCATCCGCATTATTTAAAGGTGTAGTTGCCGATCTTGTGCTGTATGCTGCGTTCACTCTTGTTGACGGTGAAGAAACAGTATAACCAATAATAACATTTTCGGCGGCATTCACTGCAATGGTTGGGTAATACCTTGAAGTAAGCCCGGAGGGATCATCAATTCTTCCTCTTTGCAAAACAGTACCGGAAGGAGACAGTTGCCACCATTGCACAGCAGTATGGGTGAACCCTGAGGCCGGCAAACCGATATGATGCGCACACCAGATCTGGCCATTTACCATAACCCCCGAGCTTATCCTGGCGTCATTTAGGGCAAGCTTTCTTGTCTCACCTAATTGCGGGCCCAGGTTTCCCAGGTTACCATTCGCCCATGAAGTGCCTCCGGATGGAAAAACAGCCGAAGTGGTGTTCCACGTAAGAGATGGAATATTTCCCGTGATCGTAGAAAGTCTTATCGCCGAAGATCCGCCACTCCAGTTTTGCAAAATATAAAAAGTGGACGCCGGAACTTCTGACAGGCCATAAACGGTAACAGGGCATGGTGCGTCTCCATCTGCAGATGTTTTTTCAAGCGTCTGGGCATTTGTGCCAAAATTTATATTATTGCCGGAGGCTAAACTTGCCTTATCAAATACAAATAAAATAGGCCCCGAGAACGTTGCTGCACCCGGAAATTTCCTTCCGGAGACAACCAGCAACCGGTTATCAAAACCAAGATAGGGATGATCGAGTAATAAGTCCCCATCCACTGAAGACGGAGTAAAGCTGTATCTATACCATCCGCCTGCGGGATCACCTGTTTGAGATACGGCGATGAATACCTGGTTTGTATTGTCGGTTGAAATGCCGCTGATCCAAAACCTGTTGAGGTAAGGGTCATATTGCATATAAGGATCAGAAATACTTGAATTATTAAAAAAAGCTGCAAAAGTCATTTGACTTAAAACCGCACCGCCATTTTTTGCATGAACGATAATAAAATCGTTGGTTGCCGTAACAACCGTATTTATGCCAACGGCTCCGTGCGTATCCGGAGGAATAGATTGCAATGGATCAATATATCCCAGAAAATCCTGAAAGGGTGCCGGAGAAGCGGATTGAACGGTATTAGGCGTAAGCGTTGGAACCGCGTTCTGCGTCATAATTTTTGCATGAGGGGGAAGTGTCATATCGTGTAATGCACGCCATCCTCCATCAATCTCTTCCTTATTAGTTCTTTGAGGAAAGAGAGAGAGTTGTTTATTAGCCAGTTCGCTGAAATTAAATTTTTCAGCTTTGACATTTTGCGAATAAATTTTGCACGAAAAAACACAGAAAATAAATAGAACAAGGATAGCTCGCGGTGCCGGCGAAATCATTTTTTTCAAAGAATTGATTTTAGTTTTAACATAGTCTCCGGGTTAATAGTAAAGAATAATCAAGCAATAAAATTATGCCTTTTTTTTAAACAGGGTTTCTCCTCGCCGGAATTTAGCAAATCTTAGCATTCAGATAATTACACGAGCAAATTATTGGCGTGATGAGTGCTTAGCAACCGGCAAAAATATTTGGCGCTTTCTTCACGGGTTAAATAGCATTTAGAAAATTTGTTCTAAAAAAACGAATGCCGGCATCGTTCACCAAGTTTGTTTACGCTCCAATTTTTTTTTAAATAAATAATCGAATGAATAAAAAACCGCTTTAAAACTTAATAGTATAACGACTGGAAATGAATTTTATTTATATCTTGAATAAATCGGGGATTTTAAAAACTAATTTTAATACAGCAAAAGAGAACTTAATGAATATCAAGAACCGTCTTATCGTAATGAACTTCCTGGAATTTTTTGTCTGGGGCTCATGGTTAATTTCACTCGGCGGATATATGTTTAGCGAATTGCATGCAACCGGCAGCCAGATTGGACTTACCTACGGCACCATGGGTATTGCTTCTCTTTTTATGCCGGCTCTCATGGGTATTATTGCCGACAGGTGGATCAATGCTGAAAGAGTGCTGGGCATTTGCCATATCATTGGCGCATGCCTGTTATTCTGGGCTTCAAAAGTAACCGACCCGTCTGCGATGTATTGGGTGATGCTTTTTAATGCCATGTTTTTTATGCCAACGATTGCCTTAAATAACACGGTTTCATATATTACCCTGGAAAAAAATAGTTTTGACATTGTAAAAGTTTTTCCCCCGATAAGAGTTTGGGGCACAGTTGGTTTTATCGTGGCTGTTTGGGTTGTCGATCTGTTTGGCTGGACGTTGACTCCGAATCAATTTATCGTAAGCGCAGCAGCAGCCTTGCTTTTAGCATTCTACAGTTTCACGATGCCTGCATGCAAACCTGCAAAGGCATCCCGCGGTGCTTCATGGACTTCTTCGTTCGGCTTAGATGCCTTCGTCCTATTTAAGAAAAAAAAGATGGTCATATTTTTTCTCTTTGCCATGCTGTTGGGAGCAGCGCTTCAAATTACTAATGCATTTGGCAAACCTTTTTTAGATGACTTTGGCAAGATCGACGCTTACAAAGACACCTTTGGCGTGAAGCATTCCAATATTCTTATTTCCATTTCGCAGATATCTGAAACATTATTTATCCTGGCGATTCCATTTTTCTTACGCAGGTTTGGAATTAAGATCGTTATGCTCATAAGCATTTTTGCCTGGGTTTTTCGATTTGGATTATTCGGAATTGGAAATCCGGGCAGCGGTCTTTGGTTATTGATCTTATCAATGATAATTTATGGAATGGCTTTTGATTTTTTTAATATCTCAGGTTCTTTATTTGTTGAAAAAGAAGCCGATGTAAAAATAAGAGCCAGTGCACAGGGATTGTTTATGGTAATGACGAATGGAGTAGGAGCCTATTTCGGCGGACTTTTCAGCGGAATGGTAGTAGATCATTTTACGGCTAACGGAGTTACTGACTGGAGAAGCACCTGGTTTACTTTCGCAGGGTATGCGTTGGTGTTAGGTATTATTTTTCCGATTGTTTTTAAATACAAGCATGATCCAAACGAGATAAAAAATATTCACATTGAACCCCTGCTAAGTCCAGAATGACACGATAAAATTTTAGAAAAGCTGCGAGGCCGCCTACCACTTTGAAACGTTGAGCCATTTTTAAATAACAGTAAATAATAAACGATGGTTTTCATTTCTGCAACGAGACTCGGGGTGCGATCTTTTTTATTACTTAATTCCTTTTTTTATCGCAAATGAACTATCTGTAAAACAACTTAAAAAAACAAATGGGTTTTTAGGAGGATCTGAACTCACCGACAAAAATCTAACTTTTTGGACATTGACGATGTGGAAGTCAGACGCTAATATGAAAGATTTCAGAAGTTCAATCCCTCATAGAAAGGCCATGCAAAAATTACCAGATTGGTGCGATGAAGCTTCTTATGTTCACTGGATGCAGGATGAAATTGATTTGCCGGGTTGGGGATTCGTGTATAAAAAAATGCTTTCAGAAGGCAGGATAACAAAAGTGAGAAAGCCATCGCCTAATCAAACTGGCAAAAATTATCCGGAAATTAGATGGACAAAAACGGAAAGGAAATTCATTCCTTCTCATCTTTAAATATCTTGAAAAATTAGTCTCGTAATTAAAAAATGTTTTCTTTTTAAAGTTTTAAATCAAAACAGTTTCATACAAAAAAACCCGGCTCTTTAGGAACCGGGCGTAGCTTTTATAGAACAGAAAAATTATTTAATTATTTCAACGCTTCAATCTTTTTTACAAAATTGGATTTTGGCTGAGCGCCTACTAACTTATCAACTACCTTACCATCTTTTACAAACAAGATGGCAGGAATGCTTGTAATGCCATAGTTTATGCTGAGTTGAGGGTTTTGATCAACGTTTACTTTTCCGATGTTCACTGCACCGTCATATTCTTTGGAAAGTTCTTCAACTACGGGACCTATTGCACGACATGGGCCACACCATTCTGCCCAAAAATCTATCATCGTAAGTTTTTCTGAATCAAGAACTTTTTCTTTAAAATTCGCGTCTGTGTATTCTGTTGCCATTTTTTATTATTTAGTTATTAATTATTGGTTTGCCGATTATAGATACAGGTTAAACACTTATCACTCATCACCCCATCCCTTTTCACTGCTATTCACTCATCCCGATCAATTTTGCAAAAATAACTCCAATTTCTGCGCAATGCTTTAATGTCATATCCACATTATGTTAATTCCACTATAACATCCAGTTCTGGCTTTTGTTGCAGGTATTTAGCCATTTCGTCATTCATTTCAAATCCTCTCTCCAAAGAATACATGCCAAATTTCATTTGAGAATTAGGCTCGTGCACACAAAATTTAAGGCTGGTTTTCCCCGGAAATTGTTCCACATTTTCTTCAACAAATTCAATAAATTCCCTGGTTATATATTTAGGATGCGTTTCTATCTGCAATTTTTTTGTACACAACTTCATTAGTGATTCCAGCAGGGTAATACTGGCAACTTTAAATTCAAATTCTGACTTACTATATCGCTGTTTAAAATTGCCGGTTAAAAATATGACCATGCCTGGTTCCAGGTAATTGCTAAGCCTTACGTAATCGTCACTCCATAGAGTAAGTTCCATTTCTGAAGTATAATCTTCTATGCTGAATACTCCATACTTATTTCCATTTTTAGAAATACGATGCTGCGCCTCGGCAACGAGACCGGCTATTCGAAAAGGACGACCGGGATTTGGAAGAAGATTTACAGCATCTTTAAATTCATTGAATTCTGCAATAGGAGTGAGGCCATAATGCTTCAACTGAAATGAAAAATTATCCAGCGGATGTCCGCTCATATACATACCAATAACGTCTTTTTCATAATCCAGCAATTTAATAAGAGGCCATGGCTCGCACGGCGCCAAAACCGGGGGAACAACATCGGCCATTTTAAGATCTCCAAACAAGGTATTGGTATTGCTGGTAAGCTGCGCCTGGTATTGATTACCAAACCTGATAATTTTTTCAAGCGCATTAATATTTTCTCCGGGCGCCATGAAAAAATATTGTGCTCTGTGCATTTCTTTGAAGCAATCGAATGCCCCTGCATAAGCCAGGCTTTCCAGCGACTTTTTATTTATCGTTCTTTGGTTGGCTCTTTTGATAAGATCAAAAATAGACTTGAAAGCACCGTGCTTTTCCCTTTCTTCAATAATTGCGTCAAGAGCTGCATCGCCAACGCCTTTCATACCGCTGAAACCAAAACGGATCTCACCTTTTTTATTTACTGCAAATCCCTTTTGCGATTCATTGATATCAGGGCCTAAAACAGGTAATCCCATTCTCTTACACTCTTCCATAAAAATGGTGATCTTGTCAATTGAGCCGGAATGATTGAGCACGGCAGCCATGTATTCGCTGGGATAATGCGCTTTCAAATAGGCTGTTTGATAGGCTACCAGGGCATAGCAGGTGGAATGGGATTTATTGAAGGCATACTGGGCAAACGATTCCCAATCGGTCCATATTTTTTCTAACTTATTTACCGGGTGATTCTTTGTTTTTGCTCCTTCAATAAATTGCTGCTTCATTTTGTCGAGCACTGAACGCTGTTTTTTCCCCATCGCCTTTCTCAATATATCAGCATCGCCTTTACTAAATCCCGCAATTTTTTGTGATAGTAACATCACCTGTTCCTGGTAAACCGTAATGCCGTAAGTATCCTTTAATATTTCCTCCATTTCCGGAAGATCATAATGTATTTCCTGCCTGCCATGTTTTCTTTCAATATAATCCGGAATGTAAGCCATAGGCCCGGGCCTGAAAAGGGCATTCATCGCGATGAGGTCATCAAACTTGTCGGGCTTAAGATCTCGCAGGTATTTCTGCATTCCGCCGCTTTCAAACTGGAACGTACCGTTTGTATCTGCACGCTGATAAAGCTTGTACGTTTCTTCATCATCGAGCGGAAGTGTGTCGAGGTCTATTTCAATCCCATGGTTTTGCTTTATTAAATGCAACGCCGTTTTCAGAATGCTTAGCGTTTTTAATCCTAAAAAATCCATCTTCAGCACACCGGCGCTCTCAATGTTATTCCCGTCAATTTGCGTGAGCCATAAGTCCGAATCTTTTGAAGATGCCACAGGAATTAATTCCATAAGATCCTGCGGCGCAATAATAATCGCGGAAGCATGTATGCCGGTATTTCGTACCGAACCCTCTAATATTTCAGCCTCGTGCAGCACTTTACTTCGAATATCGTCGCCGTTATAAATGTCCCGTAGCTTTTTAATGTTATCCATATCTTCTCCGCTTACGCCTTCTTCCGTCAGCGATTTACTGCCTGTCAGCGGCGCCTGCAGCACTCGTCGAAGGGAAGTCCCCGGCCTGTCCGGAATTAGTTTTGCCAAAACATTACTTTCTGCAAGAGGAAGATCCATTACTCGTGCCACATCTTTTATACTCATTTTTGCAGCCATCGTACCATAAGTAATTATTTGCGCCACCTGGTTTTTGCCATATTTTTCTACAACATAATTCAATACTTTTTGTCTTCCTTCATCATCAAAATCCGTATCGATATCCGGCATGGTTTTACGATCGGGATTTAAAAATCTTTCAAAAAGTAAATTATATTTTATAGGATCGATATTAGTAATGCCAATGCAGTATGCCACCACAGAACCCGCTGCAGAGCCGCGACCGGGCCCCACAAATACATTCATCTTTTTTCCCTCAATTATGAAATCGCTTACGATTAAAAAGTACCCGGCAAAGCCCATCGTCTTAATGGTGAACAATTCAAAATTGATACGCTCTTCTATTTCAGGCGTTAGGTCAGCATATCTTTTTTTAGCGCCGGTCCACGTTAGATGTTCCAGGTAAGCTTCCTGGCTTTCAAATTCTTTCGGAACGGTAAAGTGAGGTAAAAGAATATCCCTTTTCAGATCGAGCACTTCAACCTTATCTATGATCTCATTGGTATTATCGAGGGCTTGGGGGAGCTCTTCAAATGCCGTACTCATCTCCGAGGTGTTCTTGAGAAAAAACTGGTTGTTCGGAAAAGCAAAACGTTTGTTCTTCACCGTTACATCATCGTCCGTAAATTCTCGTAAGGCAGGCGTTGCCTGTTTTTCACCGGTATTAATGCAAAGTAAAATATCGTGGGCATTAAAATCTTTTTCATCCACATAATGAGAATCATTACTGGCAATAACCGTTACGTTGTATTTTTTGGCAAACTTCAGCAACACTTTGTTCACCTTCTCCTGGTCAGGAATTCCGTGGCGTTGCAATTCAACATAATAATCTTTCTGAAAAATATTAAGCCACCATTTAAATTCATTCTCAGCTTCGGCCTCTCCTTTTTTTAAAATTATTTGCGGCACTAATGCGCCGAGGCAACAAGTGGTAGCAATTAATCCCTCATGATATTTATGAATTAATTCTTTATCTATCCGTGGATATTTAGAATACATTCCTTCAATATATCCCAGTGAAGTAAGCTTAACAAGGTTCTTATAGCCAACGGGATTTTTAGCAAGTAATATTTGATGATGCCGGGGATCTTTTTGTTCTTTGGTAAATTGTTTTTGCAACCTGTTTTCTGTAATATAAAATTCGCATCCAACGATAGGTTTGACTTTTAAAGTTCCATCTTCATTCTTTAGCGTATGTGCATGCTTTACAAATTCGAATACGCCAAACATATTTCCATGATCGGAGATTGCAAGCGCTGGCATGTCATCCGCTATTGCTTTATTGTAGAGCGCTTTAATAGATGCGGCTCCATCGAGAAGGGAAAATTGTGTATGGACGTGCAGGTGTGAAAACTTCATAAGCTCAATAAAATCTATTTTGCAAATATCGTGAAAAGAGATGCAGGACTTTTTACCCGTTTTCCACAAAAAGTTAATAATTACGCAAACGGGATGTGATGTACAACACGTAATGCAACGATCTTTTACGCAACTGGCAATTACGAAAAAATTTGAGTGCCGTTTTCACAATATCCCATTTGAGGCGAACATTTTTGGGGATAAAATATTTTCGCATTCTCTCAATGCCCGCACAAGACTAAAATTATCTTTTGTTTGCATTTTTACAAGTTGCCTCTTACCTTCGCCTTGCTTGAGAATAATAAACTTTTAAACTTCCCGTTTGCATTATATCTACGTATCAACTTTTTTTATTAGCATCTATTAATTATTGTTGGAATTATTTAGTGTTTTTTTAAACGAAACATAGAGCAGGATTTTATGAAAAAACTCAGAGCATTTCTTTTGCCGGTAATTTTTGCAGGGACGGCACAACTAACGTTTGCACAAGCCAGCGTAAATAAAATCATAATCACTCAGGAGATTGAACATTCATCCCCTGATTTTATTGACGGTATTTCCTTTACACCAGATGGTATTTTACAAAACACAGAAAGCAGCGGATCAAAAAGTATCAAGACAAATGCAGCGCCGATTGCTTCTGCGGCAAAAGTGCATGAAGCCCCTGCAATGATGGAAACCTCTTCCCTCATTGAAAGGCTTTCAGGTATTCAATTTAAGTATGCCATGATGCTCGATGTGGATGTCGAATGTTTAAAAAATATTTCTCTTTTAGGATTTATTGATGACTGGTTCGGAACACATTATCGCTTGGGTGGTTCCACAAAGGAAGGTGTTGATTGCAGTGCTTTAACGGGAAGTCTGCTGATGGCGGTATATGGTTTTGCTGTACCAAGAACCGCCCGGGAACAATACAAGGCGACAAAGCACATAAAGAAGAAACAACTTAAAGAAGGAGATCTTGTTTTCTTCAATACACATGGAGGGGTATCTCACGTCGGGCTCTATATTGACAATCATTATTTCGTTCATGCATCATCAAGCGAGGGAGTAACAATCAGTAATCTTGATGATACATATTATAAGAAACGGTTTATTTGCGGAGGAAGAATAGAAAAAAATTAACGTTTTTTGTTTTTTTCAAATATAATTTTAATGAAGACTGGAAACGGTCTTCATTTTTTTTAGAGCCTTCTACATATCCGTTTGATAATCTTTAAAAAAATAGTCGTGTCAAGTGTATTATGTCGTAAACATTGAAATAGCTACGGAACCCGGAAAGGTACAAAAGGCACTAAAAATATTGCTTTGTGATCTCCGTGTCCCTGTTGGATATGCGTCATCTTAAAAATTGACTAAACACTATAACATTCCGCAACGATTAAAGCTGATCATTACCCAGCATGAGCAATGAACCAAAATAAAATAAGGCTGCTTATTTAAAGACAGCCTTATTTTTAAAAAAGATTCATCATCCTGTTTTCACCAGGCAGAGATTGAAGTCATCTCATTATAAAAACCAATTTGTTGTTGATCGCCTTAAAGCTCAATACGTGGCAAGCCCTGTGGCAGGAGCTGGAAGGCCCCACTGGGTTCCAATAAATTCTAAGCCACCCCAAACCTTTCTGTGATATTCTCCGATAGTGCTCGCTTTTCCATTGAGCTCATAAACGAAATAATTATTTGCGGCTATCACAATATCCACCGGGCCATTGTCTGTTCTGGCAGCTACTTCTTTCACCAGGTATAAAGCGCCCCATGGATTTACAAAGTAGGTAGAAACTGTGTTGCTGGCTGTGTTGGTCGTAAAGGCAAATCTGCCATATTTAGTAACTGCGAACCAGCAGGGAGCTGCCTGGTGATTGGGTACCGCGCCATTAACGGCAGCGGGCATTCCGCTTGCACCCATCGTATATGAGGTAGCAGAGCCGGCGCCTGCAGCACCACCGGCAGCATTGGATACAATCATAAAACGGTTTCTTGAAAAATCGAATCCAAAAGGAGTAGCGCCCACGGAAGCTGTAAAAATTCCGGGATTGGCTGTTCCATTAGTATTGATCTGAAAGGAGCCTACGATGTTAGTTGCTTTTTCTGTAACAATTATCCAATTTCCATTGGGGGTAAATCCTATTTGAGGCGCATCTACAGCCGTTCCGCTCAAAGGCTGTGTGGAACCGGTTATGTGGGTAAGCCTTCCGCCCGCCCCAATCCAGAAACCATGAATATTATCGGTTCCCTTATTCAAAACATATAAAAGGTTATCGTGAACAGTAACGCTTACCGGAGTTTTTCCCCAGGTCTGTTCTGTGTGAGCAAGCGTGAGGCTTCCATCACTATTAACCTTAAAAGAAGAAACTGAATTGCTGCCGGCATTTACGGCAAATAACCATTGATGATCTTTATCCAGCACAACCGCCCCTTGCGATCCCAGGCCCATGCCGGTTCCTGCACCTCCGGAGGCGGTGCTTCCATTGGCCTGAAGCGTGCCATCATTATTGATCTTATAAATAAGAATGCTGTTCCATTGGGAAGAATTACTTTCTGTGTAGAGACAATGCGCCTTATTTCCATTTTGTCCGTCTGCAGTATTTACTTCCGATGAGACTGCAGTGCCTGGAAATGCAGTGATGGAAGCCTCATCCGGGTTGGTGCCATTTTCCGACATCATTTCTTCGGTCACCGTTTTCGATTGATCACTTTTGACCAGGTTTTTGTCGGCGCTTTTATTACAGCCGGCCATAATGACCAACAGGCCAATTCCCATTGATACATGCAAATAATTGAACTTTTTCATTTTCATAATATTTAAGTGTTAATAATTGAAACTTTTTATGAAGAATTTTCAACATTAAGGCATACATTAAACTGCATAGCCCCGCCAAGATCCTCTTTGAGATTTTTTTAAATTTAATAAGTACTCATTATTTCAACCTGCCCGTAATTCCAAGCTGCAACCCTGTACTTGAAACCGGCAAGTTCCCTACGCCCATGCCCCGAAGCGGAATTTTTAGATAAGGCTCAATCCTTATATCAAAATATCTGAAGAAATTGTGTTCAAATCCTAAGCCGATATGGGCAACCGCCGGCACATCATATACATTCTTTTTATAAATACCGGTAAGTTTTTCGGTGGCCCCATTAAGAGTCGCATCGTAAAAATTCATCTCTTTGGTCATTACATAAGAGGATACGCCTCCTGCAATAAAAAGATCCGAATTTGTTTTTCTAATAAAATCGTACTTAATTTTTAATGGAATCTCCGTCACGAAACATTGGCTTTCAAGATTATCGATCACCATGCCGGAGGGCATTGTTGAACGGACTTTTTCTATATTAAAATAAGCGCCCTCACTGGTGTAATTTTTTTTGTTCCAAAACACACCGGCCTCCATAGAAAATTTGGAGTTTAGCCGGTATCCCAAAAGCAAACCTGCGTTGTAACCGGTGCGGCTGAATGACTGCGCTTTTACTTTACTGTAATCCGGGCCTGCTGCGATTCCAAAGTATAATCCCTTCTTTTTCCGGATCGAAATCTTTGTCACTTTTTTCTTTTCATTGGCTTCGGTTACTTCTTTTTTTCCGGTTAAATTTTCTGTTGATCTTGTTTCGGTCTTGTCTAAAACTTCTTGCTTACTATTTTTTGAATTACCTGATACGTCTTGGTTTAAATCACTTTCTTCCATGTTGAGTTGCTGACCCGATGAATTGGTAACTGAACTGTTATTCTCTGATTTTAAATAACTTGTTTGTGGAGTCGCTAAATTTACTTTAGATAAATTTTTCCCTGAAAATGCAGCTTGCTTTTTTTCATAAGGCCTGCTTTCAGCACCGCTAACGGGCAGTGTGTTGCTTCTATCTAATGAACTGGTTTCGCTATTTCCAAGTCCTGATTCATTTAACTTGCTCTTTGTCTGGTCTTGTGTATTTATTTCCTTCGCTGTTTGTTTTTCATTCGATACAGATCGAACTTTTGCATTAAAGTTATTGTAGATCAGCCAGCCTCCCGAAAGAAAAAAGACTAGTAGCATTAAAAAAATAACCTTCTTACTTTTCTTTTTTTCAGGCGGTAATACGTTGGTCTTTTCTGAATTATTTACAAGTCTTTTTGAGATATATTCCCAGTTGCCTTTGCCCTTTCGCAGCGGATAGTTTTCTCCTGCTCTTTTAAAAAGATCATCCATATCGTTGTCTAAATGCTGCATTCTGTAAGCTCTTCCTTTTGATTTAAATATTTTTGCATCAGTGCTTTGGCTCTTAATAAAGTTGATTTTGAGGTGCCCACAGGAATTTTCAGCGCATCTGCGATCTCAATATGCGTGTATCCATCTATTACATGCATATTAAAAACAATACGATAGGCAGGCGGCAGCTTTTTTACCAACGCAATCAGGTCTTTATAAATCGTCATCTGGTCTGCCGATGCATTTTTGTCTTTTATTTCCCATACGTAGTCAGGAATTCCACCAATTTCGGGTAACAACATTTTTTTTCGTAAAAGATCGATGGAGGTATTGATCATGATCCTTTTGATCCAGCCGGTTAAAAACTTATCAATATCATTTTCATTTTCACAAGTGAATTTTTCAATACGTAAGAAGAACTTTACAAAGCCATCATTGGTTACTTCCAGGGCTTCTTCATAATTATAGATGTACCGGAATACAATTTTTAAAGCAAAGGCACGGTACTTCTCATAAAGTATCTTCTGATATTTATGATTATTTTCCCTACATCCGTTTATTATTGTACGCGTTTTATCCAAACTCAATACAGGCTTAAAAAATTAATTCTAAAAGCAGGTTTCTTAAAATTACTATTATTTGGACATATTCAAAAACGTTGGAACCTTTAAAAATACTGCTTACCAAACCCATCGTATAGTAATACGTGCCTCTTTTAAAAGGGTTGCAATAATCCACATTTTTTTCAGAAATTATATGAGAGGTCTTACCAGTTATATAACCGCCGGTATCCTTACTTACGATCAATTTGATCTTATTAATTCTGAAAGCAATTTTAAACGCTAATTTTTTCAAAGAAATTTAAGTATCTTGTCGCACTTCTGTTTCTACAATTCTGCTGCTACTTTCCAACACCTTGTCATTATTTATTTATTCAAATTAAAAAATTACACATGAGAAAATCTATTATTACTGTCATGACTGTATTCCTGATGCTGTCGTTCACCTTTCAGGGCTTGTCGCAGCAGAAAAAAATGACCTGGACGACTAAATCGAAACAGGCGAATGAGCTTGCACTGAGTGGTGCTCACCACATGATGAACGTTGAATTGGAACAGGCGTATGCAGATTTTTCCGCTGCACTTAAGCTGGATCCTAATTTTACTCAACCACTTGTCTTTATGGCCAACATTAACCGGGGAGCCACTGCAAAATCGTATGCTGAAAGAGCACAGAAGAGCGCAGTGAATAAAACTGCCGGAGAGAAATTATTTGCCTCACTTACCGGGGAAAAAACTACCGCTGACGAACGCCGAGATATTTGGGCCAAGCTGCATGCCATGTTCCCGGATGGAGAAATGCTGGGATTTTATTATGTACAAACAAGGGCTACGCCGGAAGAACGTTTTGCCGCCGCTGAAGACTTTGCTAAGCAGTTCCCAAATAATGCACCTATTCATAATGTTATTGGTTACTTATATATGCTGGATAAAAAAGATACCGATAAGGCAAAAGAAAATCTTGAGAAATACATCGCGCTATATCCCGAAGGCACCAACCCGTATGACTCAATGGGAGAGTATTACCTCAACACCGGCGATACAGACAACGCAAAAAAGTATTACACGATGGCGCTGGAAAAATATCCCCTGAATAACAGTTCTTTAAACGCTCTTCAAAAAATGGCGGATGATAAAAAGACCAGTGACTCCAAGTAATAATTATAACCTCTAAATTGTTTTAAACGAAGTCTCCTAAAAGCCTTCGTTTTTTACATGGGTAAAACGTCAAACTTTTTTTTATAAACGCCTGATTTTTATAAACGCCTGAAAATTTTTTTTTGAAGCGGAATAATAAAAACTGGCTTTGATTAATGACACTAAATAGATAATTTCATAAGGGCATTTTTCATTTTAATAATAAACTTCAAATTTTTTGTTATGAAAAAGAATCATTTCAAACCCGTAAGTGAACGCCGTGATTTTTTAAAACAAATTGCCACCGGCGCTGTAGTAACATTGGGTGCGCTGGCTTCACCCATTCCCTTGACTGCTTCACCATCCTTACCCTTCATGCTTGACAATGATGATCCGGATGCGTGGTTCAATAAATTAAATGGGAAACATAAAATCGTTTATGATGTTCCTGAAGCAAAGGGAATGATGCCGTTTGCATGGGCAAGAGTATTTCTCTTAACCAATGCAAAAACCGGTACCCCCGAAAAAGAGTCCAACGTCGTGATAATTTTAAGACACGATGGAATTCCGTATGCTATGGAAAATCGTCTTTGGGAAAAATACAAATTTGGTGAGATGTTTAAGATTAATGATGAGAAAACCAAAGCGCCCGCCACCCAAAACATGTTTTGGCAACCAAAACCAGGAGCATTTAGCGTACCGGGCATTGGAGAGGTTGCCATTGGAATAAATGAATTGCAGGATAGCGGTGTTATGTTTTGTGTATGCGATATGGCACTGACCGTTTTTAGCGCTGTTGCGGCACAAAACATGAATAAAGATGCTGCGGAAGTGAAAAAAGATTGGGTTGCCGGAATTTTACCAGGCATTCAAATCGTACCATCCGGAGTATGGGCAGTTGGCCGTGCGCAGGAGCATGGATGTGCTTATTGCTATGCAGGTTAATGGTTATTGATAATTGCGTGGTATAGAAAGCGGCATTAACTTCATTTTTATAAATGAGGCGGAAAGTGTTTGTTCTTAAGAAAAAATTAGTCAGGAAATGAAGTGGATACTTATTGTTCTGTTACTTATTATTATTTTAATTGCAACCACCGTATTTGTAGAATATAAATTAAAGCAGAAAAATTCGGCTCATCAAAATAGCCTGGCAATTAAGGAACTCAACGTCTGGTCAGCTCCTGATTCTTCTAAAACGCCAAATACAGAAGTGGGAAGCTTAATAAAGTATGGAAGATCGCTTGTTGTAAATACTTCAGTCTATTTTGGTCCACGGGGAATTATTGCCAGAAAAAGTAATGGAATGAATTGTCAGAATTGCCACGCGGATGCCGGTACCAGGATGTTTGGTAATAATTTTGCTTTAGTGGCGGGTGGCTATCCAAGGTATAAGGACAGGAGCGGTTCTATTGAAACTATTGAAAAGAAAGTGCAGGATTGCTTTGAGAGAAGTTTGAACGGTGATACAATCAGCAGCAGCAGTAAAGAAATGAAAGCTTTTATAGCCTACCTGAACTGGGTGGGAAGCGATGTGTCAAAAAAGTCGAAACCTCCCGGTGCGGGTATAGAAGAGTTACCTTTCTTAGCAAGAGCGGCAGACACTTTGAAAGGTAAATTGGTATATATAAATAAATGCCAAAAGTGCCACGGGAAAAATGGAGAAGGCCTGTTATTGCCTGAAGGTAACTATTACGAGTACCCGCCATTATGGGGAAATAATTCTTATAACATCGGTGCAAGTATCTACCGGGTTTCGAAATTTGCCGGCTATGTTAAAAACAATATGCCCTTTGGAGCAACGTATTTAAAACCGCAACTTTCAAATGAAGAAGCATGGGATGTGGCGGCTTACGTAAATTCGCAGCCGCATCCTTATAAAAACCTGGACGCTGACTGGCCAAAAATTTCAGCCAAGCCTTATGATTACCCATTCGGGCCATTTGCCGAAAATCAATTTTCATTAAATGAACATAAATACGGCCCGTTCGCTCCAATTAAAAATTACTATTTAAACCTGAATAAAAAAAATTAGGGACTCAATCCGCTACACTTCTCTTTTGAATTTTTTTATGTATTTGCAACGTTTCAACCAATGCGGCGGAACCATACCACGGGTGCAGTTCCATTTCTAAAACGCCCGCCTCTTTACCGCAGGATCGGTTTCGGTAAGCGCCTTTGCCTCCTCAATGGTTTGTACGTTAAAAATAAATAAGCCTCTCAGGTTTTGGTTATCAAGGAAAGGCCCCGCAATAAGCAATTTCCCTTCTTCCGCCAGGCGGATTATATTTTTTAAATGAGCGGTTTGAATTTTTTCACTTTCCTTCGGGTCATCAATCTTAGTATTACCTGCTTTTAAAAAGGCAATCACATATTTCTTCATACCATATTCATCTGCACCTAATTTTTTTGCAAGAGCGGAATCATAATACGAGTTATTATTT
>JALZAJ010000079.1 GCA_030948465.1 Bacteroidota bacterium | reverse complement strand
CATGAAAAAGAATATGATCCAGCGCTTCTTCCCGCTGCCTTGCCGCCTTAATAAATATGCGAAGGTTCTCAATGATCTGCCCCTGACCGCTAAATTCTTCGATTACGGCGGGCCTTATATTGTTTTCGAATTCCTTTTCTGCAGGCGTTAATATTTCTTTATTTGTGTTCAAATTTTGATTGGGCATTATGATGGTATCAACTATGTAAAACTAAACTTTTAATACTAAATTTTTTACAGCTCCCCGCCACTATTCCCTTGTTTCTTATTCCTGATTCGTGTTCCCGGCTTCCTGCTTCTGATACCTCAAACCTGTTTATATTTGCAAATTCATAATTGAAAAAATACCCTTTGAGCAGCAAGACTTCAGAAAGAAAAGCATTTTTTAAAAAAATCAGGGGCCAGCAAACCGCTGAAACCGAAATGAGCTTCATTGATCATCTCGAGGTTTTACGCTGGCATATTGTACGCGCCGCGATTGTGTTGGTTTTAGTTGCAATCGTTATATTTATTTTTGTTGATTGGGTCTTTGATAATATTGTTTTTGCCCCCGCCAGAAAGGATTTTATTACCTATTCGGGCTTATGTAATTTAGGCCACAATCTTCATTTAGGCGATGCACTGTGTATGCCGCCCGTTGATATTCAATTACTGGGAAGTACGGTAAGCGGTCCGTTTATGTCAGCAATTTCTATTTCATTTATGGGCGCTCTTATCGTTGCTTTTCCCTACTTGTTCTGGGAGCTTTGGTTGTTTGTAAAACCGGCTCTTACTCCTAAAGAGGTTGCTTATGCAAAAGGAAGTATTGGCTGGGTTTCTTTATGTTTTTTTTCGGGAGCGGCATTCGGTTATTTTTTATTGGCTCCGTTTACATTCAATTTTCTGGCAAATTTTCAACTGGGTACTTTAAAAGTTTATAAATATCTCCCTACCCTTGATGATTATATTGATACACTTACCTCTCTTATATTGGGCTGTGGTATTGCATTTGAGCTGCCGGTGCTTGCCTATGTGCTGTCCAAACTTGGTATAATTACCCCGGCATTTTTAAAAACATATCGCAAATATGCTTACGTAATTATTCTTATTGTGGCCGCCGTGATCACGCCCTCTCCTGATTGGACGAGCCAAACTATTGTGGCGGTGCCATTAATTCTGTTGTACGAAATAAGTATTTTCATCAGTAAAAGGGTGGACAAGCAAAGGGTAAAAGCTGAAGCCGAGTGGGATTAATACGAGTGAAAATACAGTTCAAAAAAAGTTAAATGATTAAGTAATGTGGAAAATAATTTTGATGCAGTGAGCGTTTGAAATAAATTGCAGTAAGCTTTCCCTAAAATGAACAACCGTACTACATTCATACTTTCTGCGATCATTTTTGCGCTTTTCTTTTTTTCTTTTATCCCCACGAAAAGAAATTTTTCTGAACAACAACAACTGGTAGAAAGAACGATAAAAAAAGTACGTAGCGATAATCCCTATTATATTATTATTTCCAAAAAAGATTACGAATTAAAAGTGTATGACGATGAAGGCTGGTATGCTACTTACCCGTGTGTATTTGGCAGCAATGATCTTCGCGATAAATATATGGAAGGTGACAGAAGAACTCCCGAAGGAAAATTTAAAGTGCTTCTAAAAAAAATTCATCCTAAATGGGGATACGAATTATTGCTGGATTACCCTAACCAGGAAAGCGTTCAAAGATTTAAAGAAAGAGTTGCGGAAGGTTTGGTTCCCCGCAATGCTCATATAGGCAGCGGAATCGCCATCCATGCAACACGGCCGCAGGAAGAATGGACCGTGGACAATTTCCAAAACTGGACCGATGGCTGCATCTCTTTAAAATATACGGAAGCTAAAGATTTGTACAGTTATATTCCTGTTGGTACTCCGGTTACCATTGAAAAATAAATCGTTTCGCCTTCACCGTTAGAAGTTCAGACTGCTTCCCGGAATTTTAAAATCAAACCGCCCTTTTGTTATACTTACACTGTCGCCGATATTTCCTTCAAACAATCCTGATATTTGGTAAACGGTGGATGTGGTGTACGATTTATCGATAGCTATTTGAACAAAATAAATAGATGATGTTCCTGATAATGGGCCTGGAAAATTATTAATAGAATTAATATCGATCCTGATTGCATTAGCAGGAAATCTTTTTCCATTCCATGATAAGAGATCGGTTTGTGTAAACCCTTTAGGAACCGGTATCAATAAAGAAATATTTTGATAAGTCCCATTATAAGGCAAGCTTCCATCATTGTTAAGTACTATTGGCCATGAAAGGCTGAGAGAGTCAAACGTACCCGTAGTTGCCATCTTAATAAAAGAAGGTAGCGCGTTTCCTCTGTATCTTCCTAAGAACGGATTAATAAACGCGTCGCCGTTTATATACGCGGTGGCAATATTATAACCATAAGCTGTAAATCTGCTCAAGCCAGGATCATCCGGATCGGGAAAAAAATTTCTTTTTAAACAGCCCGTTATGCAAATAGAAAGTATGCCTGTGACAATAAAATATTTAAATCGTTTCATTTGATTTTTTTGCTTTTAGAGTAATAAAAATTATAGCCAAAAGTTAGCTGGAGCGGCGCTGCAAACTTGTAAGAAAGCGGGTATTTTCCGATGTCCTGCAACAAAGGTGTTTGCAAGTGCAACATGAGTTGCAAGTCCCGTTTTGCTGTATGGAAATTATAAACAACCGCACCTGAGAATACAAAGCCGCTATTATTAGTAGTCACATCAGGATCCAGCACTTCATAGTTTATGTTATCATAATTTACATAGTTCACTTTAAATTTCTGGAAGCAATACCCCGTTAAGAAATTAAAATAAAAATCATTGTTATTCTTTGTTGAAAACAAAAAAATTCTTAAGCCGATGCTTGTTGTGAAAATATAAGAACGTATCGTTTCCTTCAAATTAACTTCCTGCGGCAGACCGGCATTTAAGGTGTACGCCTTTGCCGAACCTGTATTTTTAAACGGAATATTATAATCAACTTCAAGAAAAAAAGGATCTGATCTTTTTGGAAAAGGTTTCCATTGTAATGACACGGGGATGTGATAAAAAGGCTTTGTATTATTCACATCCCGGCTGATACCGGTAGAAAGAGATGCAAACGCCTGTGCATTGACCCGGGCTGAAATTGACATCAACATAAAAAACATGAAAGAAGTTACCGGAATAAATTTCATAAGAGAGGTTTGGCAGCAGGTAATATTTATGCTAAAGTAAACGAATAAAAAGGGTTCATTTATACTTTTATTCGAAAGATTTTTTTAAACTAATGAATCGAAAATCAAGCAGCCATCGCCATAACTCAAAAACCTGAATTCATTTTCTAAAGCATATTTATATATTTTCTTCCAATGATTACCAGCCATCGCAGCCACCAATAATAACAAAGTTGATTTTGGCTGGTGAAAATTGGTGACCAATCCTTTTGCGAGTTTGAATTGATAGCCGGGTGCAATTATTATTTGTGTTTGAATCAAAAGTTTTTTTACTTTTTTCTTTTGAAGATATTGCAACAGCGAGTTTAGAGATTTACCCGGACTGAAATTATTTTTTGCCAGGTCATCTTCATAAACCTCCCATTGTTCTATTGCAAGTTTATCAACTGCAAGCTCCGGGTAAAGCATTGCTTTAACACCCATCCAGTAAAGGCTTTCAATGGTTCTTAAGGAAGTAGTCCCCACACAAAAGATATCATTTGCAAGATTAACTATCAACGTTTCAATAAAGTCAGTTGATACTTCCATCCATTCAGCATGCATTTCATGTTGCGCCATTTTTTCTGACTTCACCGGTTTAAAAGTTCCTGCACCTACGTGCAAGGTTGTAAAAGCAGTGCTGATATTTTTTTCTTCCAGGGAAGAAAAAATATGCGAAGTAAAATGCAGTCCGGCCGTTGGAGCAGCAACCGAGCCCTCGTGCCTGGAATAAATAGTTTGGTATCTTTCTGAATCACTTTCCTCCGGCTTTCTTTTTATGTAAGGTGGCAGTGGCATATTGCCGGCATGTTCCAGGATTTCAGCAAATGAATAACGGTCAGGGCTCCACGATAATTCTACAACATAAGCATCGGGTAATTTCTCAACAAGCGATGCCGTCAATGTTATATCATCTTCGTCGATCTGGAAATTTTTTTCCAGAAATTTTTGCCTCCATTTACTGGCTCCCCCGATCATGCATTTCCATTTAATTCTTTTTGTCATTTGAAGAACCACGGCGTAATCATTTATCGCTTCATAAGGCTCAAGGCAAAAAATTTCTATGAAAGCACCGGAAGGTTTTTGAAAAAGTATTCTTGCTTTAATTACTTTGGTATCATTAAAAACGAGCAAAGATTTTTCCGGTAAATGATCAGCGATATTTTTATAGCGATCTTCAGAAATTTCGCCATCCTTTAAAATCAGAAGCTTCGATTCATCTCTTTTTTCCAGCGGATAACTGGCAATTTTTTCTTCGGGAAGTGTATAGTTATAATCTTCTATCGAGAGGGATTTAGGATGCATAGCGGAGAACTTGCTTGAAAAGTATAGCGGGAAAATGTTATTAAACTTTAAATAAATTGGCCCGGTGTATTAAATACTATGTAAAGTACCTGCAGCGATTTCATCATTTTGTTTATGAGCAGTAATTGTAACCAGTCCTTTTTTATGGGATGCTTATATTATTTATGACTTCCTTTTGTCTGACAAGGAACCATCCATCTTTTTCAAAAAAATAATTGCAGCACTTATAATAATTAATTCACACCTTATTTTCTTTTATTTCATCCACAATTCCCGGATCAAGTAATGTTGTTGTATCACCTAAATTCTCTGTTTCTCCTTCAGCGATTTTTCGAAGAATGCGGCGCATAATTTTTCCGCTTCTTGTTTTAGGAAGGCCGGTTACAAATTGTATTTTATCGGGTTTGGCTATAGGGCCAATTACTCTTGCTACCGTTTCAAGGATATCATTCTTTGCTCGATCGTCTTCATGGGTATTTTTTTCTGTAATTACAAAAGCATAAATGCCTTGCCCTTTGATATTGTGCGGATAACCTACCACGGCGCTCTCTATAACATTTGTATGCATGTTAATTGCATTTTCAACTTCTGCTGTGCCTATGCGGTGCCCGCTTACATTCAACACATCATCCACACGGCCGGTAATTCTGTAATTTCCTTCTTTATCTTTTAAAGCGCCGTCACCAGTGAAATATAAATTTTCATAAGTAGCAAAATAATTAGTACGGCAGCGCTCATGATCTCCCCAGGTCGTCCTCAACATGCCAGGCCAGGGCGCTTTAATGCAAAGATTCCCCTTTAGTAAGCCTTGCTCGTCAGGCTCAGTTATTTCTTTTCCACGGTCATCTACTAATACAGGTTGAATACCCGGCATCGGTAATGTTGCCCAACCTGGTTTTGCAGGAGTAACCCCGGCAATATTTGAAATTAGAATTCCACTCGTTTCTGTTTGCCACCAGGTATCAACAATAGGACATTTCTTTTTTCCGATATTGTTATCATACCAATGCCAGGCTTCTTCATTGATGGGTTCGCCAACCGTTCCCAGCACTTTTAATGATGACAAATCTTTTCCTTTTAATGGATCTAATCCGTAACTCATCAAACTCCTGATAGCAGTAGGCGCTGTATAAAGAATATTCACTTTGTATTTGCCAACAATTTCCCA
>JALZAJ010000049.1 GCA_030948465.1 Bacteroidota bacterium | reverse complement strand
GGCCTGAACTTTTCATAGCCCCAATATTTTTTTAAAATATCGCCCGGATGAGAAGATTTCGTTTCTTTTACATTCATAAATAATTGAAGATACTTAACGGTGTTAACGATAAAATTACACAGGAATTAATAAGTATCCTGAAGAAATCGTCTCGCGAAATCATCTTTGTTTCACAAATGAATCTCTGAAAATATGTAATTTGTTTAAGCACTATTTTTACCGAAATATAACGGTATAATGGAAATTGCTTTCAAGCTGGAAGATATTGATGAGGTTGCCAAAAGATTTTTTTCATTTAGCTCCGGTTACAAAGTATTTACATTTAAGGGAGATCTTGGAGCCGGTAAAACCACTTTTATTAATGCTCTCTGCAAAGAAATGGGCATTTTAGACAAGGTAACGAGCCCCACATATTCGCTAATACAAGAGTATGTGGCACCTAACAACGAAATAGTTTACCACATGGACTTTTACCGCATCCGGTCTTTGGAAGAAGCAATAGAAGCAGGTGCCGGGGAGTGCATTTCCAGCGGCAAAATTTGTATGATTGAATGGCCCTTTAAAATTGATGATCTGCTGCCTTTTGACACGGTTCGGTCTGCAATCTTTACTCTTGATAATAGCATGCGAAAATTGGTTGTTCAACTTCCCCAATAAAAATTTATTTTTATCATTCTGTTCAATGTAATACAATATCATGGCAACATCCAAACCTTTTGTTTCTCCTTCTTTTACTTACGAAACCATGGAAGAAACGCTCGATGTAAAACCAAAAGGCGTAGAATTACTGATCGGTATTCCTAAAGAAACCCACTTCCAGGAAAATCGCATTGCCCTTACGCCGGAAGCCGTAAAAGTGCTGACCGCGAATGGCCATCGTGTTACGATGGAAACGAAGGCAGGCGAAGGTTCCAGTTATTCTGATACCGATTATAGTGAGGCTGGCGCTAAGATTGTATCCAGCAAAAAACAGGTTTTTGAATGCGATATCCTGGTGAAAAGCGCACCGGTAGGAGAGGATGAATTAAGCCTTTTAAAACCAAATCAGTTCATTATTTCCCCAATTCACCTGGCTGCTATGAAGCAGGAGATATTGGAAAAAATGATGGATAAGAAGATCACCGCTCTTAGTTTCGAAAATTTAAAAGATGATAGCGGCCACAATCCTATCGTTCGCAGCATGAGTGAGATCGCCGGAAGCGCCGTAATGTTAATTGCGGGCCAATATCTCAGTAATGCGAATAATGGAAAGGGCGTGCTGGTTGGAGGTATTTCCGGCATTCCGCCAACGAAAGTAATAATAATTGGCGCTGGCATTGTGGGGGAGCAGGCGGCCCGTACCGCACTTGCTATGGGTGCAAGCGTTAAGGTTTTTGATAACAGTATTTATCGCCTGAAAAGATTGCAGAACAATATAGGAGTGCGTTTATACACCTCCGTTATAGAGCCGGGGATTTTATCAAAACAATTAAAAACATGCGATGTTGCCGTGGGAGCGTTATCTTCTTACGGTGGCCGTACTCCACTGGTAGTAACTGAAGAGATGGTAAGCAGGATGCGCCCGGGAAGTGTAATTGTTGATGTGTGCATAGATCATGGGGGCTGCTTTGAAACCTCTTCTATTACGTCGCACAAAAATCCGGTTTTCAGAAAGTATGATGTGATACATTATTGCGTTCCCAATATCCCCAGCGGCTTTGCCCGCACTGCTTCACAGGCAATCAGCAATGTACTGATGCCGCTTATGCTTGAAATGGCCGAAGATGGCGGTTTCGAAAATCTTGTTTGGTATAAATTAAATATTCGCAGTGGTATTTACCTGTTCAAGGGAGCATTAACTAATTTTCATTTAAGCGAACGCTTTGATTTAAAATTTACCGATTTAAATTTACTGATTGCCAGCAGGAGGTAGATAAAATAAATATATTTTTTCAAAAATAGTACCGGCTTATTTGTAATCCATCATATTAATTACTTCTTCGCAGAAGGCGTATTCCTTTTTATCATTACTGCTCACAATCACTAATCTTTCGGTACAGTATTGTTCTATTAAAAAATTGTATAGTAAAATTCCTTCTTCAT
>JALZAJ010000046.1 GCA_030948465.1 Bacteroidota bacterium | reverse complement strand
ATAAAAGCCTTACTGATGCTCAGAGACAGGAGAAACTCAAAGAATACCGCAAAGATCAAAAAGAAAAATTAAATAGCATTTTGACTCCAGAGCAAAAAGAAAAATTATTGGAACAAAAAAAGATGCGGGAATGACGTCATTATTCTGAAAGGCTTTAAATTAAAAAACCGGCGTTAGCCGGTTTTTTTTTCGAAAACACTTTTATTTTAATTAATTGTTGCGGTTTCATGGGTATTTACATCATTTCTAAAAACGACTACGCCATCAAAAACATCAACCAATACCGGATGCGATTTATCAATGGTGCCGCTTAAAAGTTTTTTACTCAACTGGTTTATTATTTGTTTTTGTATCAATCGTTTTAAAGGCCTTGCTCCAAATTGAGCATCAAAACCATTTTCAGCCAGGTAATCCAAAACATACTCGGTAAATTCCAGATAAACGCCATTTTTCAAAAGTTGATTTTTAAGATCATTCAGTTGGATCCTGATGATCTCTTTGATCTCTTTGCGCAGCAAAGGTTGAAACATAATCACCTCATCGATCCTGTTCAAAAATTCAGGCCTTATAGTTTGCCGCAGGAGGTCAAGCACTTCTCTTCTGGTTTGATCAACCACTTCTTCTTTATTTTCTTCCGTAACATTATCAAGGTTAGCTTGTATAATTTGGCTGCCCATGTTGCTTGTCATTATAATGATGGTATTTTTAAAATTAACCACTCTGCCTTTATTATCAGTAAGCCTTCCATCATCAAGCACCTGTAATAAAATATTAAAAACATCAGGGTGTGCTTTTTCAATTTCATCGAGCAAAACCACGCTATATGGTTTACGCCTAACCGCTTCCGTTAGTTGGCCGCCTTCATCGTAACCAACATATCCCGGAGGAGCGCCTACAAGCCTGCTTACAGAATGTTTTTCCTGATACTCACTCATATCGATACGGGTCATCATGCTGTCATCGTCAAACAAATATTCAGCTAATGCTTTGGCAAGTTCCGTCTTACCCACGCCGGTAGAGCCAAGAAAAATGAATGAACCGATGGGCTTTTTAGGATCATGCAAACCGGCGCTGCTTCTGCGTATTGCGTCCGCCACTGCTTCAATGGCTTCATCCTGGCCGACGACTCTTTTATGCAGTTCATCTTCAAGATTTAATAGTTTATCCTTTTCACTTTGCATCATTTTGTTCACCGGAATTCCTGTGGCTTTTGCAACACTTTCAGCAATATCCTCCGCATCCACTTCTTCTTTGAGCATTCTCTTTTCACTTATTTCGTCCAACTCTGCCGTATAATCATTTATTATTTTTTCCTGATCCTGTAGCTTGCCATATCTTATTTCGGCAACTTTTCCGTAATCACCTTCACGCTCTGCTTTTTCTGCTTCCATTTTTAAACGCTCTATCTCTACCTTTGCATTTTGAACTTTTTCTACAATTTCTTTTTCTTGCTGCCACTTGGCTTTAAATGTATCCCGCTCAACAGACAAATTAGAAATTTCCGTATTAAGCTCTTTTAATTTCGCTTCATCTTTCTCTCTCTTTATGGCTTCTCTTTCAATCTCCAGTTGCCTGATCGCTCTTTCAAGCTTATCCAATTCTTCCGGCATAGAATTCATTTCAAGTCTCAGTTTAGCTGCACTTTCATCAATAAGATCGATGGCTTTATCAGGTAGAAAACGATCTGTCATATACCGGTGAGATAACTCAACAGCAGCAATAATGGCTTCATCTTTTATTCGTACATGATGATGCGTTTCATATTTATCTTTTATACCCCGCAATATGGAAATGGCATCCTCCACGGATGGTTCGTTTATCAATATTTTTTGAAATCTTCTTTCAAGCGCCTTATCTTTTTCAAAGAATTTTTGATATTCATTTAAGGTGGTTGCACCAATGGCACGCAGCTCGCCGCGGGCAAGAGCAGGCTTCAAAATATTAGCGGCATCCATTGCTCCTTCACCGGCACCAGCACCAACCAATGTATGGATCTCATCAATAAATAAAACGATCTCGCCATCACTGTCACCCACTTCTTTAATCACTGATTTCAATCTTTCTTCGAACTCACCTTTATATTTTGCTCCTGCTATGAGCAAGCCCATATCAAGCGCAAAAATTATTTTTGATCTTAAGTTTTCCGGTACATCACCATTTACGATGCGATGAGCTAACCCTTCTGCAATTGCGGTTTTGCCCACGCCTGGCTCGCCTACAAGAATGGGATTATTTTTTGTTC
>JALZAJ010000045.1 GCA_030948465.1 Bacteroidota bacterium | reverse complement strand
TTAAATGCTTCATACATACTTTGGGATACAGCAAGATTGATATCGATACCGATAAGATCCATTAATTTAAAAGGCCCCATCTTAAAACCAGAGGCTTCTAAAATTCGATCGACATCTTCAAAGGAGGCGAACCCTTCCTCAACAATTTTCAAAGACTCAAGGTAGTAATGCCGGGCAACACGATTTACAATAAAGCCCGGAGCATCCTTACACATCACAGGTATTTTACCCATCTCTTTGCAGATACTAAAAATGGTATTAGCTATTTCATCATTCGTTTGATCCCCTTTTACAACTTCAACCAATTTCATTATGTAAGCAGGATTAAAAAAATGCATACCCACAACCCGCTGCGGAAAAATAATTTCTTTTTGCAATGCTGAAACTGAAAGAGAAGAGGTATTGGTTGCGAAGATCGTTTCTTCGTTGTTGTAGTTTGCCAACTCATTGAAGAGGGAAATTTTTGCTTCCGGTTTTTCGACTATTGCTTCGATAATTATTTGTGCGAAGCAATCGTTAATATCGCTGGTAAATTGAATGCGGTTATAAATATCTTTTTTTTCTGAAGAAGAAATTTTCTCTTTATCAACTAAGTAGTCAAGATTTTTTTGAATAACAGCCTTTGCATTTTCTACAACCGTTTCGTTCAGGTCAAACAAAATTGTATTAAAGCCAGACTGTGCTGCAACCTGCGCAATCCCACTTCCCATTGTTCCTGCGCCGCATATGCAAATGGTAATTGTCATAAGTTATTTTCAATTTAAAACTGATTCATTAAAATGTTATCCGATTTGATTCGCTAAAAATTTTGATTCATTATGAGTTATAGAAACCTTTTCGGATTTGTCATAAATCGAAGGAAGATAAACAGCGCTTTTAGTGTCCTGTTATGTATGCCCTGACGTATATCCCACAAAGGCGCAAAGGCCACAAAGTGATTCCAATTGAGATATAAATATGAGCAGATCTGATTTTAAAGAGGGATACTTTTTAAGCAATCTCTTAAACTCCTTTCGAATGCAACGATCGTTCATACTTCAAAGTTCAATCAAAAAGATTTTACAGGCCTGCTTTTGAACTTTCCCTCCGAAGCCAATTTAGCCTGCTGCATTCCTTTAGCGATAGATATGATAGTATCTTTTCTTGATTCTTTTTTTATAGAAACAAAATCAAAGTTTTTTAGGAGATCCAGAAAAAAATTATATTTCTTTTCATCAACCTCTATAGTAATTTCTTTCATAGTAAATTTAATAAAATCTATAATTTATACAGCACTTGTAAACTGTTTTAAAAACCTTAGATCATTTTCACTAAAAAGCCGCAAGTCTTTGATCTGGTATTTAAGCATTGTTATCCGTTCAATGCCCATGCCGAAAGCAAATCCAGAGTACTTATTTGGATCTATTCCACAATTTTCTATTACGTTGGGATGGACCATACCGCATCCCAAAATTTCAACCCATCCTGTGTGTTTACAAACGGTACATCCTGCACCGCCGCATATCAGGCAACTGATGTCCATTTCGGCACTCGGTTCGGTGAAAGGAAAATAAGAAGGACGAAAACGAATCTTAATATTTTTATCAAACATCTCCTGTACAAAGAAATAAAGTGTTTGTTTCAAATCGGCAAAAGAGACATCGTTGGCAATATATAATCCTTCCACCTGGTGAAAGAAACAATGAGCCCTTGCGCTTATTGTTTCATTACGATATACACGGCCGGGGCAAATAATTCTAATAGGAAGTTTTCCTTTTTCCATCTCCCGCACCTGCACGTTACTGGTATGTGTCCGCAACATCCAGTCGGGATTTTGTGATACATAAAACGTATCCTGCATATCACGGGCAGGATGATCAGCAGGTAGATTAAGTGCGGTAAAATTATGCCAGTCATCTTCAATTTCAGGGCCTTCAGCAACTGCGAAACCCAGGCGTTGAAAAATGGAAACGATCTTGTTCCTTACAATACTTATCGGATGCCTGCTTCCCATGGGAAGGGCATCGCCGGGTAATGTAAGATCCAATGTATTCTCTGTTGAGAGGGGCTGGTCGTCAGTTCCTTTTTTTAATTCCTCGTATTTATTTTCCGCAAATAATTTAAGGTCATTTAAAACCTTACCCATTTCCCGCTTGCCTTCAGATGGAACGTTTTTCATTTCCGACATCAGGGATTTGACCAATCCTTTCGATCCCAAAAACTTAATACGAAAGACTTCCGCCTGGTTAGTATCGGCTGAAGAAAACGTTTCAATTTCTTCGTGTGCCTTT
>JALZAJ010000042.1 GCA_030948465.1 Bacteroidota bacterium | reverse complement strand
AAAGAATGTGAATATCAACAAGATCCACGACGTTGCACCTGATTTAATTATTGCAAATAAAGAAGAGAACGTAAAAGAACAAGTGGAAGAACTTTCCCGTTTTTATAACGTTTTGGTCACTGATGTGAATGATCTTGAAAGTGCGTTGATCTGTATAAAAGAAATTGGTGAATTAACCGCCAGAAGCGAGCAGGCCATCCAACTCGCAGCGAACATAAAAGCAAAGTTTCAAAACCTGCAAAGCCGCTTTGAGAAAGAAGAAAAACATCGCGCAGCATACCTCATTTGGCAAAGGCCTTATATGGCTGCCGGTGGCGATACGTTCATAAATAATATGATGCAATATTGCGGCATTGAAAATATTTTTGGTTCTTTAAAAAGATACCCTGAAATTTCTTTGAACGAATTAAAAGAAAAAGGTTGTGAATTTCTTCTGCTGTCTTCTGAGCCCTTTCCCTTTAAACTAAAACATGCAGAAGAATTAAAAGAGAATCTTTCGGGAATTCAAATAGTTTTGGCAGATGGCGAAATGTTCAGTTGGTATGGAAGCAGGTTATTAAAAGCCGCTGATTATTTTGAATCATTTCATTTACAACTAATGAATATGAAAGAGCATTCTGAATAATATTCGAGTCTGATTTTTTCAAAACAATCATCTGAAACTTCGAATTTAATTGCTATTGTCTTTTTATCAAATTCATGTAGGTTTGCATACATTCAAAAAAATCAACGATCAATGGCTTCAAAAAAAATTACCGACTTACTTGGCGATAATGCCGAAAATCTTTTTAACTATAAATGTAAAATTGATAAATCCACGCTTACCCTTCCTTCTCCCACCTATCTTGATGATATTTTTGTAAACAGTAACAGGAACAACCGGGTAGTGCAAAGTATGCAAATGCTGTTAGGCCATGGCCGCCTTGCCGACACGGGCTATTGCTCCATATTTCCGGTTGACCAGGGCATAGAACATAGTGCAGGAGCGTCTTTTGCGCCAAACCCCATTTATTTCGATCCTGAAAATATTGTAAAGCTCGCCGTTGAAAGTGGTTGTAACGGAGTAGCTTCTACCTTTGGTGTGTTAGGAATTGTAAGCAGAAAATATGCTCATAAAATTCCTTTCATTGTAAAAATTAATCATAACGAATTATTGAGCTATCCAAATAAATATGATCAGACATTGTTTGGCACTGTAAGAAGCGCGTACAACATGGGCGCTGTAGGGATAGGTGCAACCGTTTACTGGGGCAGCGAAGAAAGTACCCGGCAGCTTAAAGAAATTTCAGAAGCATTTGAGCTTGCGCATGAGTTAGGTTTGTGCACGATCTTATGGTGTTATGTGCGCAATAATGCCTTTAAAGTAGATGGAGTGGATTACAGCACTGCAGCAGATTTTACCGGCCAGGCAAATCACCTGGGGGTTACGATTCAGGCTGATATTATTAAGCAAAAAATACCAACTAACAATGGCGGTTACAATGCAACGAAGCATGGTAAAACATCGAAATTAGTTTACAGTGAATTGACGTCTGACCATCCGATAGATTTATGCCGGTACCAGGTTTTAAATTGCTACAGCGGTCGTATCGGTTTAATAAATAGCGGTGGCGAAAGTAAAGGAGAATCTGATTTACAGGAAGCGGTAACTACTGCCGTTGTAAACAAGCGTGCAGGAGGAATGGGTTTAATACTCGGCAGAAAAGCATTTCAGAAACCATTTAAAGATGGCGTGGAGCTTTTGAATGCGACACAGGATGTTTATCTTGATAAAGATATTACGATCGCATAACGGCAGCCACAAAAGGAATAAGAATCAATATGAAACAAGAAGAAGATTTTTATGCCAACCTTGCCGGAGAAGAAGGTGATACGGAAGAAACCAAACGAAGATGGTTTCGCAGAATTAAAAAAGGGATCACTACTTCTACGAAAGATAAAAAGGAAGCGCCGGATGGCTTGTGGACCAAGTGCCCGGCCTGCCGCTATACCTGTACGGTAAGTGAGTTAAGAGAAAATTTATTTGTATGCCCGAAATGCGACTATCATCACAGGATAGGGAGCGCAGAATATTTCGAAATTTTATTTGACGAAGAAAGCTATACAGAACTTTTTGAAAATATAAAATCCAAAGATTATTTAGGTTTCGTTGATCTGAAGCCTTATGAACAAAGATTAAGAGAAACGTATGCAAAAACGTCTATCCACGATTCGATAACGGTAGCGCACGGCAAAATAAGTGAAATGGATATCATTATTGCCTGTATGGATTTTGAATTCATTGGGGGCAGTCTTGGGAGCGTTATGGGAGAAAAAATTTCAAGAGCTTGTGATTATTGTCTGGAACATAAAATTCCATTCATGATCATCAATAAAAGTGGCGGCGCCCGTATGATGGAAGGTGCTTTTTCGTTGATGCAACTTGCAAAAACATCCGGAAAATTATCTATGCTTTCCGATGCTAAGATTCCTTATATTTCTCTTTGTACAGATCCTACTTTTGGCGGTACGACCGCATCATTTGCGATGCTTGGCGATATAATAATTGCCGAACCAGGCGCTCTCATTGGATTTGCCGGTCCAAGAGTTATTAAAGAAACCATCAAGAAAGATCTGCCTCCCGGTTTTCAGCGAAGCGAATTTTTATTAGAACACGGCTTCCTGGATTTTATTATTTCCAGAAAAGAACTAAAGGAAAGGCTCGAACAATTATTGGTGTTGTTTAAAAATTAAAATTGAACGGGAGAGGAAGCCTTAATAAGGAATTCGCGACAGCCCCTGTTTCAGGCCGCAGATAAAACTTTAAATTTGCCATTTATTTTTTGCATGCCGGGCCATGATCCGTTTCTTTTTTAAACAAGGTGAATTAAGTTAATTATGGATTTAAGCAATCGCAAGGCTTATTATGAATATAATTTTGAAGATAAATATATAGCAGGGCTTGTATTATCAGGAACCGAAATTAAATCGTTACGAACCGGAAAAGCAAGCTTCAACGATAGCTATTGCATTTTTCATAAAGGCGAATTATATGTTAGAAGCCTTCACATTTCCGAATATAGTTTTGGATCTATTCATAATCATGAGCCGTTACAGGAGCGCAAGCTGCTGCTTCATAAAAAGGAACTGCGAAAGCTTGAAAATAAAATAAAAGAGAAAGGATATTCGATCATTCCCTTAAAAATATTTATTGCTCAAAACGGTTTTGCAAAAATGGAAATTGGTTTGGGCAAAGGAAAGAAAATTTATGATAAAAGAGAAACCATTAAGGCAAGAGAAACAGACAGAGATATTAAAAGGAAATACGGAGTATAGGACTTATAACGGAAAAGTTGAAACGCAGATTTTTTTTAACCTTATTCATCAATTTTTATCCCCATAAAGTACCCAATCGGACAAATAAAAGAATCCATTTTTTTATTCTTCTCTGGTTATATTGTCCTTCCCCTTCGGGGAAGGGTTGGGATGGGGCTTTAACACTCGCTCAAACTCAATGGCACGTTTATAGCCAATCCGCCATCTGCTGTCTCTTTGTATTTGTCATTCATGTCCATTGCCGTTTCCCACATGGTTTTAACGACACTGTCAAGGCTAACTTTTGCAAAATCCGGGGCGCTCTGCAATGCAAGCTGGCACGCAGTTATAGCTTTTATAGCTCCCATCGTGTTTCGTTCAATGCAGGGAATTTGCACAAGACCCTGTATAGGATCACAGGTCATTCCCAGGTGATGTTCCATCGCGATCTCGGCAGCCATTAAAGCCTGCCTTTGCGTACCGCCAAAAGCTTCAGCAAGCGCCGCCGCGGCCATAGAAGACGACACGCCAATTTCAGCCTGGCAGCCGCCCATTGCTGCCGATATGGTTGCCCCCTTTTTAAATATGCTTCCCACTTCTGAAGCGGTTAATAAAAACCGGATGATCTTATCATCGTCATTACCATCACAAAAGATAACATAATAGGAAAGCACGGCAGGAACCACGCCGGCGGCACCGTTAGTAGGTGCCGTAACTACTCTTCCAAAAGCGGCATTTTCTTCATTTACTGCCAGGGCGAAACAACTTACCCAATCGAGTATATATTTAAAATCGTGGCCGCCTTCTCTTATGGCTTTCACCCATGAATCAAAATCGGAATAAGGCCTTCCCTGTATCAACTTTTTATTTAACACGCCAGCTCTCCTTTTTACATTCAACCCTCCTGGAAGGATACCTTCGGCATGACATCCCCTGAAAACGCATTGCTTCATTATCTGCCATATATTCAATAATCCCTGGCGTGTTTCTAATTCACTTCGCCATGCATTTTCATTTTCCATAACCACCTCATAAATATTCATTCCCGTTTTCATGCACCAATGTAAAAGATCTTCGGCGTCGTTTATAGGAAATGGTAATAGTACATCAGCGTTGCCACCTGGCTCTTCTCCTTCTTTACGCACAAAGCCTCCTCCTATGGAATAATAGGTTTCAGCAATGTGATCATCATTATTTAAGACGGCCAGGAAAGTAAGCGCATTTGAATGATAGGGCAATGTTTCTGTAAATAAGAATTCAATGTCTTCTGCCGGTTCAAAATCAATCTCGTATTTGCCATTTAATATTAATTTTTTCATGGCTTTGATGTCATTGATCTTCGTGTCAATCATACTTGTATCAAAAGTTACCGGGTCTTCCCCACTCAGGCCTAATTGCACTGCCATATCAGTTCCATGCCCTTTCCCGGTTTTTGCGAGAGAGCCATACAACAGGATTTCGAGCCGGCAAACTTTCGCTAACAATCCTTTTTTTTCCAGCGATTCTAAAAACAAATTAGCCGCACGCCATGGCCCAAGGGTATGGCTGCTTGATGGCCCCACTCCTATTTTGAACATATCAAAAACTGAAATTGCTTCGTGGCTCAATTTTATTGTTTATAAGGTAAAGTTATGTAAATGCAAATAGGGTTGAAGCAGCAATAAAATTTGATTTGGAAAAACTTTCCCTTGATGGCATAAATAGGCCTTTTCCCTGGATAATAACTCAATACAGATAAACTTAGTGCCTTAGTTTAATGGCAAAAAAAAACGATTAAGACACGAAGACACGAAGAAAGAATCAATAGAAATACTTCATTGGCCCGGATGAAAAAAATCTGGAGTAACTTAAAAACTGCATTCCAATTTTGAAAAAAAATTATTGAATATCGACAACATGAACATTGAAAATAAGGTAGGAATTTGCCGGAATAACGATATTCCCAAGATTGTCTCTTCTTGCACCCGCGCCATAAGCGAGCGACGGAGGAATGTATAAATCTATATTGCCACCCTTACTTACCAGGGGAACACCTTTTTGCCATCCGACAATAACTTCACCCAGTTGAAAATTGGCTAACAGACCGGTCTCCGTGGAATCAAAAACCTTCCCGTTAAAAAATTGTCCCTTATAAGTTACAGCGACGGTAGTGCACAAATTGGAGACACCTGTCCCGCTTCCTGCAGCATTAATTTTATAAAAGAAACCCGAAGCATGCTGGGTTGCTGTAATGCCATATAAATCCAAAGAATCCTTAAGTTGTTGTATTTCTGCCGGGGGCGCTGTAACTGTTGAGTCAACGAAATTACATTTGTTGCTTTTGGTGCATCCCGCTATCACAATTATTGCAACTAAAAAGGGTAAGAATATTTTCATTTTCTAAAAAGGGTTTGGTTTTACTTGTAAAGAGTATATTATTTATAAATGTGCTGCATCATCCTTGCCTTCTTTAAATTTTAATTCCTTATACATTTGTTCATTCTGTTCCCATTTAAATTTCATTCGAAATACAGCAAAAAAAATTGCTACTATAAATACACCAATAACTATTACGATTACCTGCGAACCCGAAATATAGATCATGCTTTTGTACCAGCTATGAAATATAAGGGCGACTAAAACGGGTAGCGCAAATACAAGCCCGTAGGGCAATCCCGAAGCAAGCTGATATAAAAAATACTTTTGTTTGTCTTTGTTCTTCTCCCAATACTCAATAAATAATTTCTCATCTTTAGTAAGCATAACCCAAATTTACCAATGGTAAATTTACTATGAAGAAACTCATCTCACGAGGATCAATTGCAGATTTTTTGGAAATCGGTTAATAACGTGTAGGTTTGTCTGCATTAAAATCATCCATGTGAAAATTGAGCAGGCTCTTGTATTATATTTATTAAAAAACAAGAAAATGTCGTTGCAGGGCATCGGCACCTTTACACTTGATATACCACTTCCCGAAGTTACATCTCATGATAAACCGGTTATCATTCCTGCTAATGCAGTTTCTTTTCACTATGATCCGAAGATCGTTGAAGATGAAACTATCGTTGACTTTATTGTAGAGCACACCAAAAAAATAAAACCGCTTGCTTCTGCCGACCTGGATTCTTTTTTAACTCTCGGACGTCAGTTTTTAAACATCGGGAAACCATTTACCATACAGAATCTTGGCACATTGGACAAACTAAAATCAGGTGAGCTGGCCTTTAAGCCAGGGCAGTTGATATTACAGAAACTGGAAGCTCCCAGGGAAATAAGCGAAAATGATCTGGAGGAAAATGATGCTGATAATTTGTTCAATGATTATCAAAAAGAAAGCCGTGGCACCCATGGAAAGCGGGTTTTGCTTGTAGTGATAATTCTTTTAATTGCCGGGGCAGGGGGATGGGCAGCATGGAATTTTTTAATTAAAAATAACGACCAGAAGGTGACTACCACCGATACTATTTTACCGGTGGTAGATTCTCCGTTAGTACCTGGTGATTCGCGGGTAAATGCCCGGCTATTAGCCGATAGTAATCAAATAGCCTCAAAGCTTGCTTCGGACAGTGTGCCATTTAATATAGTAGTTAGAACAACGAGGAATAAGCAGGTAGCTATCACCCACATGGCACTGCTAAAAAGTTACGGGAGGAATGTGATCATGTATACGAAAGATTCTATAACGTATGAAATAGCACAACCTTTTGATCTTCCACTTTCAGATACAGCAAAGCTCCTGGACTCCCTGAACAGAAATTATTACCGGGGAAAAGCGTTTATAGAGCTTCGTTAGTGTTATCATTTTTTATTGCCGGGAAACTTGTATTCAGAGGAGTGCTTTCATTATAATTTATTTCTGAAAATATTTTTAAAATAATTAATAAAAACTTTGCCAAGGATGAATACGTAATTCTGTTAATACTTTACAATTTTTTTTGGCATTTATCTAAGATTACAATGGAATTATTTCCGGGTATCAGTATTATTATCCCAACCTTTAATGAGAGTGAATTTATAGGCCCGCTGGTTCGATATTTAAAAATAAATTCTCCTGATAACACGCAGGTAATTGTTTCCGATGGCGGGAGTACTGACGGTACTATCATACAGGCCGGGAAAGAAGGCGTGGAAGTTGTAAGAAGTCCTAAAAAAGGCAGAGCGGTGCAAATGAACTATGGAGCTTCATTTGCCAATGAAACTATTTTATATTTTGTTCACGCTGATTGCTTCCCTCCCGAAAACTTTTACAGAAAGATCATAGAATCTTTGCAAGGCGATTTTATATTCGGAAGATTTCAAACAAAATTCAACAGCAAAAGCAGGCTACTACGGCTCAATGCATTTTTTACCCGCTTCGATTGGTTCATTTGCTATGGCGGCGACCAAACACTTTTTATTAAGAAAGAAGTTTTTGAAGAAATCAACGGGTTTAACGATGAGCTTCTGCTAATGGAAGATTATGACATAGTAAAAAGAGCGAGACAGCACTACCGCTATGCAATTCTGAAAGAAAAGGTTTTAGTTTCTGCACGTAAGTATCATACAAATAGCTGGATAAAAGTTCAGCAGGCTCACCGTAAAATTATTAAAATGTATCGCAACGGAGCAAACCAGGAAGCGCTTGTTGAAACATACAGGGCACTCCTAAATTACAGGTATTAGCACTTGGGCTGCCTGCATTTGTTATACTAAAATTGTTTTAGCAATATGAAGCCATTAATTACCGGAATACAGCAGGTAGGCATAGGCGTGAGTAACTGCAACGAGGCAAAATATTATTACAAAGATGTTTTTGGAATGGATATTTTACTATTCGATGATAAAGGTTGTGCTGATCTGATGATTCAATATACCGGTTGTGAAACGCATAAACGGCATGCAGTTTTAACCATGAACCTTGCCGGTGGCGGCGGTTTTGAAATATGGCAGTTT